>JAFYIF010000068.1 GCA_017538775.1 Oscillospiraceae bacterium
AAAGAAGCCATGTTGAATCGGCTGATGAATCCATCCACGGAAAAAGAGCCATGCTTCTGGCTTCCATGGGTGTCTCCGGTCACGTAAATTGCCATGCGTTTTTCTCCTGTTATCAATAGAGCGGTTTTACATAATTATATCATCCAAATTGGCACGATCAGATTATCCCGGTCAAAGGCGCTAAGTTTATCAGCCATGCATAGGATCGCGCCGGTGCCGCGCCGGAGGGGGGCTTTGTCGATCACGCCGAAGACGCGGGTCAGGCGTTTGTCCGGGGTGGCGGTCTTTTTGATTTCCAGCGGGCAGAGCTTTCCGTCGCCCTCCAGGATGGCGTCGATCTCCTTGGCGTCGCGGTCGCGGTAGAAGTAGAGATACGGCTCCAGCCCCGCGTTCTGATAGCTTTTCATGATCTCCGACATGGTGTAGTTTTCCAGCAGCGCGCCGCTCATGGCGCCGCTCTCGGCCACCTCCGGCGAGGACCAGCGGGTCAGATAGCAGACCAGGCCGGTGTCGTAGAAATACACCTTCGGCGTCTTGATCGTGCGCTTCAGGACATTGTTGGAGTAGGGATGCAGCAGGAAGATGATCCCCAGCGTTTCCAGAATGTTGATCCACGCCTTCGAGGTCTGGATGTCGATGTCGGCGTCCTCCGCGAGGGCATTGTAGTTTAACAGCTGGGAGCAGCGGGCGGCGGCGGCGGTGACGAAGCGGTTGAACTTCAGGGCGTCCACGTTGCCGGAGAGCCCGCGCACATCGCGTTCCACATAGGTGGACAGATAGGATGAGTAATAGATGTTCCGGTCCGGGTATTCGCCGCTGACGATCCCCGGCATGGAGCCGCGCCACAAACGGGTGAACAGCTCCGGTGCGGTGACGGGCCGCATCCGATCCCGCTCCGCCAAGAGACGGTCCAGATTCGTTGTAAACGGCACACAGGCCGCGCCGACGATCTCCCGCTGGGACATGGGCGGCATGTGCAGCAGGGCCACCCGCCCAGCCAGCGACTCCTGCACCCCTGCCATCAATCGAAAGATTTGAGAGCCGGTCATCCAGAAATCTCCGGGTCTGTGGTTCCGGTCGATGTGGATTTTGATGTAGGTGAAGAGCTCGGGGGCATACTGCACCTCGTCAATCAAAACCGGGGGCTGGTGGAGCTGCAGGAACAGGGCGGGGTCGTGCTTCGCCATGTCCCGCTCGGTGAGGTCGTCCAACGTCACATAGCCCCTTCCGATATTCTCCTTTTTTGCCAGCTCCAGCAGCATCGTGGTTTTGCCCACCTGCCGCGGCCCGGTCAGAAGGATGGCGGGCCAGGATTTGCTGAGATCCAGGACCCGGTCCTCCATGTGTCTGCTGATATAGTTCATAAGGCGTCACCTTTTCAAGGATTTCCGATGATACGATTGATATTATAGCGGTCTGGGCTGGTCCCGTCAACAAAAACTTCGGCAGATTTTTTGGATTATAAAAATGTTGCCGATTTTAAGGTTGAACTGGAACAGAAAACTATCGGCCGATATCTCAATCGCCGGTTGATTTTGTAAGTTGCAAAGGAATCGCGAGCTCTTGACTTCTCCCTTTGGCAGAAATACAATATTGTGGCTTCAACAGAAAGTGGTTTTTGACCGTGAAAAAACTCATGGACATAGGACATGCACCCTTTTTGTGCTATATATGTTGTTAAGATTGTGATTGCAATGAGCAAGCAAGAGCAATATCAAGCTCTGATTGCTGATGTAAAAGCGTATTATACTGCGCAGGGAGACGCCCATAAAAATGAGCCTGTTTATCTGACCTGGTATGGCGATTGCGATGAAATCAATCTTTGGACATACTGGCAGGGGCGGGGAAATCTTGACGCAAAAATCATGCTGGTCGGGCAGGATTGGGGTTCTCCGGAGGACGTCGATGAACAATATGCGGCGCAGTTTTCGGAAATCAACGACGGGAAACGTGCGTCATATTGGTTGGATGGGAAAAGCGATACGGATAAAAACCTGACAGAGCTGTTTCATTCTCTTGGCTATGACATTTCCAGCGGCAAGCCGTGTCATCCCGATCTATTCTTTACCAATTTCGTTTTGGGTTATCGGAACAAAGGCTTTTCTGGAAGCTTTCAAACGCGCTGGCTGAAAGAGAATCAGGAGTTCTTTTTCCGTCTTGCCAATATCATTGAGCCGAATGTAATTATCTGTCTCGGCTGCAGCGCGTTCCGGGGCGTGATGATGGCGTATGGCCAGAAAGTCAGGATCGGAAGCTATAACACCTTTATCACTGGGAAGGACAATCCCGTTGAGGTCACATTGGTGTCCGGTCAAAAAACGTTCGTTTTTGCGGAAGCGCACTGCGGCGTCATGGGAACCCTGAATCGGGATCGCTTAAAAGACACGGACGGAACAAGCGGGATTGCTTTGCAGAAGAAAGACTGGGCGCGGATACGGGAGCACATAAAGAACGGGAAAGCGAGATAGAATAACCGCAGGCCATGGGGACAGAGCGAATCCCCGTGGCCTGTGGCTATTCTTTGTCTACTGCGACGCAACCTTGAAGCTTGACTTCTGGCTCGATCAGAGTTACGGTGCAAACGCTCCGGCGGGGGCGGCGGAAGGGCTGCCGGGAACGCGGGAGCGTTTTTTGACCACATGCTTGACCACAACCGCGTTCGGAGCGGGTGGAATGGGTGGAAAAAAGAGGACGCGAGAGTATCCCTTTCGCAGCGGAAACGGCTGAGAAGCGGCCTTTCCCAGCAAAAAAGTATTTCCATAAGTCTTTGGGACCACCAGGCCGCAGGTTCGAACCCTGTCACTCGGACCAAATAGTACCGAAAACGCGTTGTTTTCGGTACTTTTTCCTTTTCTTTGTTTCCACCGACGCAGAATCTGCGCTCTTGTAAACAGAAGACAACCAATC
>JAFYIF010000069.1 GCA_017538775.1 Oscillospiraceae bacterium
AGGGCCAGCTTGGTGGTGGTGGAGCCGCAGTCTATGCCCAGCCAGGCCCGGCCGCTGTATGTATCGAGGTCTGTTTGCGGCAGAGTGGCCGCGGCGTGGCGGCTGCGGAAGGCCTCCCGGTCCTCTTCTGTGGCGAACAGAGGGGCCAGCCGCTGGCTGCGGGGGGAAGGCGGGGCCTGTTCCAAAGTCCGCTGCAGTTCGGCGCAGGTGTAGAGCCGCTCGTCTGTCTCCGCCGCGTAGAGGGCCGCGCCCAAAGCCACGGTGAAACGGGACAGTTCCGGCAGCAGGCCGGTCTTTTCGTCCAGGCCCAAAGTTTCCCGAAAACGTTTTCGTAAACCGGCGCAATAGTAGAGGGGGCCGCCCAAAAAGAGCACGTTGCCGGAGATGCGGCGGCCCTGGGCCAGGCCGGTGATGGTCTGGTCCACCACGGCCTGGAAGATGCTGGCCGCCACGTCGGACTTGACCGCTCCCTGGTTGAGCAGGGGCTGGACGTCGCTTTTGGCGAACACGCCGCAGCGGGAGGCCACGGGATAGAGTCGGGTGGCTGTGAGGCTCGCCTGATCCATCTCGTCCACGGTCATATCCAGCAGCACGGCCATCTGGTCGATGAAGGCGCCGGTGCCCCCGGCGCAGGAGCCGTTCATGCGCTGGTCCGCGCCGCCGCTGAAGAAGATGACCTTGGCGTCCTCCCCGCCCAGCTCGATGGCCACGTCGGTCTCCGGCCACAGGCGCGACACCGCCCGGCCCGTGGCGTAGACCTCCTGCACGAAGGGCAGGCCCGCCCGCTCGGCGAGCCCCAGGCCCGCGGAGCCGGACAGGGCGAAGCTGAAGCTCTCCTCCCCGATGACGGGCGCGGCGCCGGCCAACAGCTCGGCTGCGCACTGGCGCACTTGGGAGAAGTGCCGCTCATAGCGGGAATATATCACGTTCAGCCCCCGGGCCGCCACCAGCTTCACCGTGGTGGAGCCGATGTCCAGGCCCAGAGACAGCCTGTTTTCGCTCATGCTTATATTTAATACGAAAAAACTCAGAAAGATACTGCTGTTATTATAATCGCCTTTTCTCGTAAAGAAAAGGGGGTATTCGCCGGAAAAACCGAATTTTCCACGCCTGCCGCGGCCACGTGTTCAACCAGCTTTCATTTGACAAGGCTGGGGCTGGCAGGTAGAATAAAGATAGAGAAGTCCGCTCTTTCGCGGACCCGACGGGAGGATGAAAAATGGCCGTTTTACTGACCGGCGGCGCCGGTTATATCGGTTCCCATACAGCGGTGGAGCTGCTCTCCGCCGGCTATCAGGTGGTGCTGGCGGACAATTTCTGCAACAGCTCGCCCCAGGTGCCCCGGCGCATCGAACAGCTCACCGGCAAGCCCGCCCCCATCTATCAGCTTGACGTGAGGGACGCAGACGCCTTGGAGCAGGTGTTCAAAGAGAACCAGGTGGACGCGGTGATCCATTTCGCCGGTCTGAAGGCGGTGGGCGAGTCGGTGGAGCGTCCCCTGCTCTATTACCGCAACAATCTGGACGCCACCCTGACCCTGCTGGAAGTGATGGCCAAATACAGCTGCCACCGGCTGATCTTCAGCTCCTCGGCCACGGTCTACGGCGACCCGGAGCGGGTGCCGGTGAACGAGGATATGCCCGTGGGCGGCTGCTCCAACCCCTACGGCCGCACCAAGCTGATGATCGAGCAGATACTGCTGGACGCGGCGGCGGCTGACCCCGGATTGTCCGTGGTGCTGCTGCGCTACTTCAACCCGGTGGGGGCCCATCCCAGCGGCCTGCTGGGGGAAAAGCCCAACGGCATCCCCAACAACCTGATGCCCTACATCACCCAGGTGGCGGCGGGCATCCGGGACCACCTGAACGTCTTCGGCAACGACTACCCCACCCCGGACGGCACCGGCGTGCGGGACTACATCCACGTCTGCGACCTGGCGGAGGGCCATCTGCGGGCCCTGGAGTACGCGGAGACCCACCGGGGGGCCGAGGCCTTCAACCTGGGCACCGGCGTTGGCTACAGCGTCCTGGACGTGGTACACGCCTTCGAGCGGGCCAACGGCCTGACCATCCCCCTGGTCTTCGCCCCCCGGCGGGCCGGCGACCTGCCAGCGTACTGGGCCGACGCGGAAAAGGCCGCCCGGCTGCTGAACTGGCGGACGCGCCGGAGCCTGGAGCAGATGTGCGCCGACTCCTGGCGCTGGCAGCGCAACTGCGACTGAGCCAATCCGACGGGCTTCGAGCCGCTCTTAGCGCCTTCGCGCATACTCCTACACCCGTCATTTTCCTTCCTCTGCGCCGCGGAATCAGGCGAAAAAGCCAAATTACCCGCCGAATTTCGTAAGATATACCAAACGTATCAGTCATCCCAACAAACTGCTTGCATTTCAATTTTGCGCGTATTATGATAAAGACAGGCCCCCCAGGGAATACTTTCCGACAGGGCATTGGATGCACACGAGAATCTTTTGATAAAAGGAAGGAACGAGCCATGAGCAAGAAATATGTCTTACTCTTTTCCGAAGGCAACGCCGCCATGCGGGAGCTGCTGGGCGGCAAGGGCGCGAATCTGGCGGAGATGACCAACATCGGTCTGCCGGTCCCCCAGGGCTTTACCATCACCACCGAGGCCTGCACCCAGTACTACGAGGACGGGCGCTGGATCAACGACGACATCATGGAGCAGATCCTCCGGGCCGTGGGCCGGATGGAGGAGATCAACGGCAAGCGCTTCGGCGACCCCAACAACCCCCTGCTGGTGTCGGTCCGCTCCGGGGCCAGAGCCAGTATGCCCGGCATGATGGACACCATCCTGAACCTGGGCATGAACGACGAGGTCGTTGCCACGATGATCGCCGGCAACCCCGACCCGGCTTTCGAGCGCTTTGTCTATGACAGCTACCGCCGCTTCATCCAGATGTTCTCCGACGTGGTCATGGAGGTGGGCAAGAAGTACTTCGAGCAGCTCATCGACCGCATGAAGCGCATCAAGGGCGTGACCCTGGACATCGAGCTGACCGCCGCCGACCTGCGGGAGCTGGCCGAGCAGTTCAAGGCCGAGTACCGCGCCCGGGTGGGCGAGGACTTCCCCAGCGACCCCACCACCCAGCTGGTGCGGGCCATCAAGGCCGTGTTCCGCTCCTGGGACAACCCCCGGGCCAACATCTACCGCCGGGACAACGACATCCCCTACTCCTGGGGCACTGCCGTCAACGTGATGCCCATGGTCTTCGGCAACCTGAACGACAATTCCGGCACCGGTGTGGCCTTCACCCGGGACCCGGCCACGGGCAACCGCAAGCTGATGGGCGAGTTCCTGGTGAACGCCCAGGGCGAGGACGTGGTGGCCGGTGTGCGGACGCCCATGCCCATCTCCCAGATGGAAGAGCTGTTCCCCGACGCCTACTATGAGTTCCTCCAGGTCTGCGGCAAGCTGGAGCGCCACTACCGCGACATGCAGGACATGGAGTTCACCGTGGAGAACGGCAAGCTCTATATGCTCCAGTGCCGCAGCGGGAAGCGCACGGCCCAGGCCGCCCTCCAGATCGCCTGTGACCTGGTGGACGAGGGTATGCGCACCCGGGAAGAGGCCGTGGCGATGATCGACCCCCGGAATCTGGACACCCTGCTCCACCCCCAGTTCGACGCGGCGGCCCTGCACCGGGCCACGCCCATTGGCCGGGGTCTGGGGGCCAGCCCCGGCGCCGCCTGCGGCCAGATCGTCTTCACCGCCGAGGACGCCAAGCGCTGGGCCGCCGAGGGCCGGCGGGTGGTGCTGGTGCGCCTGGAGACCAGTCCCGAGGACATCGAGGGCATGAAGGCCGCCGAGGGCATCCTCACCGTCCGGGGCGGCATGACCAGCCACGCCGCCGTGGTCGCCCGGGGCATGGGCGAATGCTGCGTCTCCGGCTGCGGCGACATCGCCATGGACGAGGAGAACAAGTGCTTCACCCTGGGGGGCAAGACCTTCCGGGAGGGCGACACCATCAGCATCGACGGCACCACCGGCAACATCTATGAGGGCGAGATCCCCACGGTGGACGCCTCCATCGACGGCACCTTTGGCCGCATCATGAAGTGGGCGGACGTGTACCGGAAGCTCCGGGTCCGCACGAACGCGGACACGCCCGCGGACGCCCGGAAAGCCCGGGAGCTGGGCGCGGAGGGCATCGGCCTCTGCCGCACCGAGCACATGTTCTTTGAGGGCGACCGCATCGCCGCCATTCGGGAGATGATCTGCTCCGACACCCCGGAGGCCAGAGAGACGGCGCTGAACAAGCTGCTGCCCATGCAGCAGAACGACTTCGAGGGCCTGTATGAGGCCATGGAGGGCCTGCCGGTCACCATCCGCTTCCTGGACCCCCCGCTGCACGAGTTCCTGCCCACGGCGGAGGAGGACATCGCCGCCCTGGCCGCAGCCCTGGGCAAGACCGTGGAGCAGATCCACGCCATCATCGCCGGGCTGCACGAGTTCAACCCGATGATGGGCCACCGGGGCTGCCGTCTGGATGTGACCTATCCCGAGATCGCCCGGATGCAGACCCGCGCCGTGATCCGCGCCGCCATCCGCGTCCAGCAGCGCCACCCGGAGTGGACCATCACCCCGGAGATCATGATCCCCCTGGTGGGCGAGGTCCGCGAGCTGAAATTCGTCAAGCGCATCGTGGTCCAGACCGCCGAGGCGGAACTGGCCGCCGCTGGCGTGGCCATGCAGTACCTGGTGGGCACAATGATTGAGATCCCCCGGGCCGCCCTCACCGCCGACGAGATTGCCCAGGAGGCGGAGTTCTTCTCCTTCGGCACCAACGACCTGACCCAGATGACCTTCGGCTTCAGCCGCGACGACGCGGGCAAGTTCCTCAGCTCCTATTACGACAACAAGATCTACGAATACGACCCCTTCGCCAAGCTGGACCAGAAGGGCGTGGGCAAGCTGGTGCAGATGGCCGCCCAGCTGGGCCGCAGCGCCCGTCCCGGCCTCCACCTGGGCGTCTGCGGCGAGCACGGCGGCGACCCCAGCAGCGTGGAGTTCTTCCACGCCACCGGCCTGGACTACGTCTCCTGCAGCCCCTTCCGCGTCCCCATCGCCAGACTGGCGGCCGCCCAGGCGCAGATCAAGAACCCGAGAGCGTGAGGCAAAGAGCGGAAAGTCGCTTGAATCGAAACCCAAAGCGGAATCTGCGGCGACG
>JAFYIF010000070.1 GCA_017538775.1 Oscillospiraceae bacterium
GCCATGACGATCCGCGGCGGGCGGATCGGCTCCGCCGCATGGTTGCCCAGCCGGGCTTTCAGTTCCGTTAAGTCCATGTCGTTTCCTTTCCCTCCCCCGCGTTCAGCCCCCGCTCCGGGCCAGATAGCCCTCCAGCAGCAGCGTGGCCGCCACCGCGTCCACGGTTTTGCGGTGGGCTTTCATTTTGCGCCCGTTGGCGTGGAGGATCGCGTGGGCCTCGATGCTGCTGCGCCGCTCGTCCCAGAGGACCGGCTCCAGCCCTGCGGCCTCCCGCAGCGCCGCGGCGAAACGCCGGGTCTTCTCCGCCCGTGGCCCTTCGCTGCCGTCCATGTTCCGGGGCAGGCCCAGCACCAGCGTGTCCACTCCCCGGGCGCGGGCCTCCTCCGCGATGCGCACGGCGGCCCGCCCCATGTTCCACTCGTTCAGGGTAAAGGCGTCCCCGCAGATCGTGCGCAGGGCGTCCGAGACCGCGATGCCGATGCGCTGGTCGCCGTAGTCGATGGCCATCACTCTCATGTCGGTCCCTCCATGCCCAGCGCCGTCCGCAGCGTCCCGGCCAGATACAGCGAGCCGCAGGCCAGCACGCTGCCCTCCAGCCCCGCCGCTTTCCGGGCGCGGTCTATCGCCTCCGCCGGGTCGGGGCACAGCAGCACCGGCTTGCCGTAGGGCCGCAGCAGCGCCCCCAGCTCCGCCGGAGGCAGGGCGCGCTCGCTGTCCGGCGCGGTGCAGACCACCGTGTCCGCCAGGGGGGCCAGCTGGGCCAGGAAGCCCGGCACGTCCTTGTCCGCCAGCATCCCCAGCAGCAGCACCTTCCGCCCGCCGGGGAAATAGTAGTCCCAGTTGGCCGCCAGCGCCGCCGCGCACTGGGGGTTGTGGCCCCCGTCGATGACGAAGAAGGGCAGCCGGTCGGCCAGCTCCATGCGCCCCGGCCAGACCGTGGAAGCCAGCCCGGCCTCCAGCGCTTCATCCGAAATCTCCCAGCCCCGCTCCCGCAGCAGCTCCACGGCCTCCAGCACCACGGCGGCGTTGCGCTGCTGGTGGTCCCCCAGCAGGGGCAGGCGCAGGGGCGGGCCGTCGCAATAGCGGAAGACCTGGCCACCCCGCCCGTCGGAGAGGGTCTCCAGCTCGTCGAAGTCCGCCACCCGGAGGCTGGCGCCCACGGCGCGGCAGCGGGCGGCGATCAGGTCCTCCACCGCCTCGGACTCCGGCTGATACAGGGCCACGGCCCCGCCGGGCTTGATGATCCCGGCCTTCTCCGCCGCGATCTGCTCCACCGTGTCCCCCAGCACCGCCGTGTGGTCCAGGCCGATGTTCATGATGAGGGCGCAGTCCGGCACGCCGATCACGTTCGTGGCGTCGTAAGCGCCGCCCAGACCCACCTCCAGCACCGCGATCTCGCAGCCCGCCTCGGCGAAGACCAGAAAGGCGGCGGCGGTCATGGCGTCAAAGGCGGTCAGCGGCTGGGCGATGCGCGCCGCCGCGTCCCGGACCTGCTCCGATGCCCGGATCAGCGCCTCGTCGGAGACGGGCTGTCCGTCCAGACGGATGCGCTCGGAGAAGTCCTGCAAATGCGGGGAGGTGTATAGCCCCGTGTGGAAGCCCGCGGCGCGGAGCACCCGCTCCAGCATGGCGCTGGCGCTGCCCTTCCCGTTGGTGCCCGCCACATGGACGCAGCGCAGCCCGGCCTGGGGGTCCCCCAGCGCGCACATCAGCGCCCGGATGGGTTCCAGGGAGTGGGGATGCCCCGGCCAGGGGCCGTATAGGAGAAACCGCTTCGCTTCCTCGCCCGTCATCGGCAACACCGCCTTTTGAAAAGATATCCCCACTATATCACCCCGCCGCGCCGTGCGCAACTGCAAAGCGCGAATTTGCCCGCCGCTTCGCCGCGTTGACAGGCCACACCCCGGCGGGTATAATGGCCCCATGACGCGAAAAGGAGGGATGGAGCGTGAGAGAACTGGACGCTGGGCGCATCACGGAGGCCGTGGCGCGGCTGTGCGTGGCGGCGAATCTGCGCCTGCCGGCGGATGTGACCGCGGCGGTGGAGGCGGCGCGGCGGGCGGAGGACTGGCCCGTGGCCTGCGATGTGCTGGACCGGATTCTGGAAAACGACCAACTGGACAAGGGCCTGCCCATCTGTCAGGACACGGGGCTGGCCTGCGTGTTTCTGGAGATCGGGCAGGAGGTCCACATCCGGGGGGACCTGCGCGATGCGGTGGACGCGGGGGTCCGCCGGGGCTACCGCGAGGGCTATCTGCGCAAGAGCGCGGTGCGCGACCCGCTGCTGGATCGGGTGAACACCGGGGACAACACCCCCGCCATGCTCTACACCGAGCTGGTGCCCGGAGACCGGGTGAAGCTCACCGTGGCCCCCAAGGGCTTCGGCAGCGAGAACATGAGCCGCATCGCCATGCTGCGCCCCTCCGACGGCGTGGCGGGCGTGAAGCGCTTCGTGCTGGAGACGGCGGAGGCCGCCGGGCCGAACCCCTGCCCGCCCATGGTGCTGGGCGTGGGCCTGGGGGGGACCTTCGACAAGTGCGCCCTGCTGGCCAAGCGGGCCCTGCTGCGGCCCCTGGACAGCCACCACCCCGACCCCCGCTACGCCGCGCTGGAGGCGGAGCTGCTGGAGGCGGTGAACGCCCTGGGCATCGGGCCCCAGGGCTTCGGCGGTCGGGCCACGGCCCTGGCCGTGCTGATCGAGACCATGCCCACCCACATCGCCGGGCTGCCATGTGCGGTGAACGTCAACTGCCATGTGGCCCGGCATCAGACGGAGGTGCTGTGATGGAAGCGAAACGAGTGAGCGCGCCGCTGAGCCGGGAGGCGGCAGCCAGGCTGCGCTGCGGGGACGCGGTGCTGCTCTCCGGCACGGTCTACACCGCCCGGGACGCGGCGCACCGGCGCTTTCTGGACTGTCTGCGCCGGGGGGAGCCGCTGCCCTTCCCGGTGGAGAACGCGGTGCTGTTCTACGTCGGCCCCAGTCCGGCCCCGCCGGGACATGTCGTCGGCTCGGCCGGACCCACCACCAGCTACCGCATGGACGCGGAGACCCCCGCCCTGCTGCGCCTGGGCCTCCGGGGCATGATCGGCAAGGGCCGCCGCAGCCCGGAGGTGATCGCCGCCATGCGCGAGGCCGGGGCGGTCTACTTCGGGGCCATCGGCGGCGCCGGGGCGCTGCTGTCCGCGTGCGTCCGCTCCGCCGAGCTGATCTGCTACCCCGACCTGGGCGCGGAGGCCGTCCGGCGGCTGGAGGTGGAGAATATGCCCCTGACCGTGGTGATCGACGCGGCGGGGAACGACCTCTACGAGCTGGGCCGCAGCGCGTATCTGGCCCAGCGGGCGGAGGCGAACGGGAATTGAGAAGAGAAAGGCAAATGTCCTTGGAAGATGGGCATTTGTCTTTCTTCATGCATTCGGGACCCGGCCCCCTGTAGGGAACGCCGTCCTCGGCGTTCCGCTTGTAGGGCGCGCCGACCCTGGCACGCCTGCGGCAATGCCCTCAACCATGCAACACCCCCGGCGAATCCGCGTCCGTTTCCGCATGGGGCGGCTGCGAATGCGCCGGGGGTGGGGGCGTTCCTCCGGGTACCGCTGCGCGGAACGCTGAGGACAGCGTTCCCTACCGGACGGGTGCGGATTCGCCGGGGCCTGGCGGCGGACCGGACGGCTGCTGCGGGGCTGTCGGGGACGCCAGCCCCTACGGGCGGGGTGCGGATTCGCCGGGGCTTGGCGGCGGACCGGCAGGCTTCCCTTTTTTGCCTTGCGCTCCCGCCTGTTTGCCCCGGCCCCCGCATAAGCCACCCCCGACACGCAGATACTATTTCAAAATCCGCAAAGGGGGATCACAGCATGTCGGAAGCGCAGAGCACGCAGGACTTGGGGACGGCCCGGGCCGGGGGTATTCAGTGTGTGACGGTCATCGGGCAGGTGGAGGGGCACCAGCTTTTGCCGGACGATGTCAAGACCACGAAATACGAGCACATCATGCCCCTGCTGGCGGCCATTGAGGAGAGTCCGGAGGTGCGGGGGGTGCTGTTTCTGCTGAACACTGTGGGCGGGGACGTGGACGCGGGGCTGGGGCTGGCGGAACTGATCGCCGGGATGACCAAGCCCACGGCCTCGCTGATTTTGGGCGGGGGGCACTCCATCGGCGTGCCCCTGGCCGTGGCCGCCCGGCGGAGCTTCATCGCCCCCTCGGCGGCGGTGACGCTGCACCCGGTGCGTCTGAACGGGCTGGTCATCGGCGCTCCCCAGACCTACCGCTACCTCAGCCAGATCCAGGAGCGCATCGTGGGCTTCGTGACCGCCCACTCCAAGGTCTCCCGGGAGACGCTGCTGCGGGCGATGCTGGCCAAGGACGCCCTGGCCACGGACCTGGGCACGGTCCTGACCGGGCAGGAGGCGGTGAACTACGGCCTGATCGACAGCCTGGGCAGCCTCAAGGACGCGCTGCGCTGGCTCCACCAGGCGGCGGAGGGCTGAGGGAAAGCGCGAATCCTGCCGACGTTGTGCTTGTACTTTTCGGAAAGCTATGGTAATATACTCAGATGTATGATACCATGTCGGGCCATGCCCCCGCCGCTTTGGGGGCGGCTTCGGCTCCGAAAGGGGACAGCGATATGACGATCTTTCAGGCGATTTTTCTCGGCCTGGTCCAGGGCGTGACGGAATTCCTGCCCGTCTCCAGCTCCGGCCATCTTTCCATCCTGCAAAACTTTTTCGGCATCACGGCGGAGGGAGACAGCGGGATGCTCTTCGACGTGCTGCTGCACCTGGGCACCCTGGTCAGCGTGGTGCTGGCCTACCGGGAGGACCTGCTGGGCATCTGGGCGGACTGCCGGAGCTTTGTGCAGAATCTGGGCCACCCCGCCCCCGGGGAGGGCCAGCGGCACCCCGGGGCGCGGACGGTGCTGATGATCCTCATCGCCACGCTGCCGCTGGTGCTGGTGCTGCCGGTGAAGGACGCCATTGAGCGGCTTTACTACTCCACGGCCTTCGTGGGCTTCATGCTGATCCTCACCGGGGCCATGCTCTATGTGGGCGACCGGATGTCCCGGGGCCGCAAGGGCGGCGCGGCCATGACCGTGCGCGACGCCCTGTTCATCGGCGTCTGCCAGATCGCGGCCACGATCCCGGGCCTCAGCCGCTCCGGGACCACCATCACCGCCGGGCTCAGCCGGGGGCTGCAGCGCTCCTACGCGGTGAAGTTCAGCTTCCTGATGAGCATACCCGCCGTGTTGGGCGCGAACCTGATCAGTCTGGTGAAGGCCCTGGCCGGGGGCGTGGACCTGGGGCTGCTGCCCCACTGCATCCTGGGGATGCTGGCGGCCATGGGCTCGGGCTATCTGGCCATCGGCTTTTTGCGCCGTCTGGTCCAGCAGGGCAAGTTTGGCCGCTTCGCCTACTACTGCGTGGGCCTGGGCGCCATCGTCATGCTGGTCTCCATCTTCATCTGAGGTGACGGCCATGCCATCCGCTGCATCCAACAAGAACCGCGCCGGGACCCCTTCCGGCAAGTCCGGGACCGCCCGCGCCCCCCAGCGCCC
>JAFYIF010000071.1 GCA_017538775.1 Oscillospiraceae bacterium
CCGGGCTGCCGGAGCCGGAAGGGGAGCGGTGGTTTACCTGCTTCCTGCGCCAAATCGACGCCGGTGAGCTGGAGATCCCGCCGGACAGGCGCGGCGTTCTGCTGGAGACAGAGCAGGCGCGGGACATTGCCAGACTGAGCAACCAGCTTTTGCTCAATCTGATCCAAAGCAACCCTTCCGAAGCGGATTTCTATCATGCGCTGTGGCTGAAATACTGCGACGGCCTGCTGATGCCGGACGGGGAAGCGCAATCGGTGTTTTTGCAGTGCCTCTGGATGGATCTGCGGATCCCCTATTTCCACCGCAGCAGCGAAGGCTGCACGATGGACGACGACGAATACCGGGAGATCTATCGGAAGCTGAAGCCGGAGATCATCCGGAGAGCGCAGTTTTACCTTTCCGTGCGGTTTCGGCAGAAAACGCAGCGGGCCTCCCTGCTGATGGACCTGGCGGACAGCCTGGACAGCGAGCGGGAGCGGGCTGTGTTCTGGTCGTATGTGATCACCCGCATCGCCGCAAGCGCGCAGGCGTATCGGAAGGCGGAACAGGCGCGGGAAGAACCCTGAGCGAGACGCTCCGGCGACAAAACCCTGTCGCCGGGGCGTACGCCGTTCGTTCCCTTTCACGCGCAGAACCGATGCTTCCCGATGATGACCAACAGCGGCCTGGACCAGATCCAGCTGCTGGTCGCCGTGGCGGGGTTGAAGTAGTAGATGGCCCCGCCGCTGGGGTCCCAGCCGTTCAGGGCGTCCCGGGCCGCCCGGTAGGCCGAGTCGGCCACGGGCTGGTTGAACTGTCCGTCGGCCAGGCAGGAGAAGGCCCCGGACTGGTAGATCACCCCGGACATGGTGTTGGGAAAGCTGGGGTGCTTCATGCGGTTCAGCACCACCGCCCCCACCGCCACCTGGCCGGAATAGGGTTCCCCCCGGGCCTCCGCGCTGATGAGCCGGGCCAGGAGCTTCACGTCCCCGGCGTCGCTCTGGGCGGCGGTGCCCGCCTGGATGCCCAGGGCGGCCAGGGTCTTCGGCCCGGCCTTGCCGTCCACGCTCAGGCCGTTCTTCTCCTGAAAATGCCGCACCGCCGCCTCGGTCCGGCTGCCGTAGACCCCGTCGATGGCCCCGCTGTAATAGCCCCAGTTTTTCAGCCTGGTCTGGATCTCCTTCACCGTGCCGCCGCTGCTCCCCCGCTGATAGGTCACCGCCGAGACCCCCAGGGCAAGCGTTAGCAGCAGCGAAAGCGCCAGAACCAGCGCCCGAAGCGTTCTCCCGGAACACATGAAAACCGCCCCTTTCCACACTGTTTTTGCTAGTATGGAGGGGGGCGGGTTCGCTTATGCTGGAAAAATCATCATTTGGTGCCGAAGATCCGGTCTCCCGCGTCGCCCAAACCGGGGACGATGTAGCCGCGCTCGTTCAGGTGGTCGTCCACCGCGCCGCAGTAGATGTCCACGTCCGGGTGACTGTTCTGGATGCGGGCGATGCCCTCCGGCACCGCCACCAGCACCATCAGCTTGATGTGGGTGCAGCCCCGGGCCTTCATCTCCGCGATGGCGGCGTCGGCGCTGCCGCCGGTGGCCAGCATCGGGTCCACCACCAGCACTTCCCGCTCGGCGATGTCCTTGGGGGTCTTGCAGAAGTAGGTGTGGGGCTCCAGGGTCTCCTCGTCCCGGTACATGCCGATGTGGGCCACCCGGGCGGCGGGGACCATGCGCAGCACGCCCTCCACCAGCCCCAGCCCGGCCCGGAGAATGGGCACCACCGCGATCTTCTTGCCCGCCAGGGTGGGGGCCTCCATGCCGCAGATGGGGGTCTCGATGTGCTTGGTGGTCAGGGGCAGGTCGCGGGTGGCCTCATAGGTGATGAGCATCCCGATCTCGCTGACCAGGTCCCGGAACTCCTTGACGCTGGTGTTCTTGTCCCGCATAATGGTCAGCTTGTGGGCCACCAGCGGATGATCCATGACAAATACCTTACTCATAGCGCTCTCCTTGTCTCCTTAAGTGGTATGCATTCTCAGTTTTGCCTGTCGTTCCCGCTCCGCCTGGCTCAGCCGGAGATAGACCGGCAGCAGCTCCGCGGCGCTGCGCGCCTCCCGGCCCTCGGCGGCCCGGCAGACGCCCCAGGCCCGCTGCTCCCGCACCGGCTCCGGGGCCAAAACCGCGTCCAGCCCGGCCTCCAGCAGGAAGCCCTGCGCCAGCTTCGCCCCGTCCCCGGTGACCCAGACGGGCTTTCCCGTCTCCCGCAGCTCCGCCGCAAGCTCTGCCAGAGAGATGGCACGGTCCAGCGTCAGCCGCTCCGGTCTGCCGTTGGCGCAGGCAAAGAGGGCGTTGTAAATCTGATTGCGCCGGGCGTCCATGGCGCAGCAGACGAGGCGCTCCGCCGGGGCGCAGAGCCCGTTCCAGGCCATGGCCTCCAGGCTGGAGACCCCGATGGCGGACTTGTCCGCCCCCCAGCACAGGCCCTTGACCGTGGCGACGCCGATGCGCACGCCGGTGAAGCTGCCCGGCCCCTGGGCCACGGCCACGGCGTCCAGGTCGGAAAGCCGCAGCCCCAGATTGTTCAGCAGGTCCTCCGCCATGGGCAGGAGGGTCCGGGAGTGGGTCAGGCCGCTGCACTGGAAACTCTGGCCCAGCAGCGCCCCGTCTTTCGTCACCGCGGCGGAGGCGGCCTTCGCGGAGGATTCCAGTCCCAGGATCAGCATGGCTCCGCCCCCTCGATTGTGATCTGTCGCGCCTGCTCGCCCAGTTTTTCGATGCGCACGCGCACCACGTCCCCCTCGAAGGCCTCCTCCACCCGTTCGCTCCACTCCACGGCGCAGATCGCGCCCCGGCGGAGATAGTCCTCCCAGCCGATGTCAAAGAGCTCGTCGGCCCCGTTCAGTCGGTACATGTCGAAGTGACAGAGTTCCCGCTCGCCGGGGTATTCGTTGACGATGGTGAAGGTGGGACTGCTGACGCGCGCGTCCAGGCCCAGTCCCCGGGCCATGCCCCGGACAAAGGCCGTTTTCCCCGCGCCCAGGTCCCCGTAGAGGGCGACCACCGCCCCCGCCGGCAGCCCGGCGGCCAGACGCGCCCCCAGGTCCTCCGTCTCGGC
>JAFYIF010000072.1 GCA_017538775.1 Oscillospiraceae bacterium
CATGGACACAAGCGATTTGGACCAGGCCTGCAAGGAACAGACCGTGTGCAAACTGGAGCTTTGCTTTTTCCATCGGGAGGAGCATCTGGAACCGGACAATCTGCTGGACGCCATACGGAACGGGGAGATGAAGGACTGGGACATCCGGCTTCTGCACCCCGAACAGCGGCGCGCTTTCGCGGCGGTGTTGGGCCGATGGGAGACAGACGAATGCGAACGGCCATACCCGCAATCGGGATATTCCTTCCTGCGCGCGCTGTATGCGGAGTATCATCCGCAGGATCGGATGACCTGATCCGATTTGGTTCCCATCTGCACCGCAGTTGCGGGGACGGAACAACGGCCATCGGCGCAGGAAACTGGAGAAGAGAGAAGAAGGTGGGGAAAGGATGGGAGACAGACTGAACGCATTGATGCAGATCGTTCCGCTCGCGGCGACGGGTCTGCTGGCGCTTTTGTGGGTTTTTGCGGTCCGGCGCTGCATGATCGCCCTGTCTCGACTGACTGATATGATCGAACAGATGAGATCGTGCTGTCAGTGCAGTTACCCGGAGGCGGAACTGCACCCGCTTTTGCGGCGAAACAAAGACGGGTTAACGGAGCGCACGGTGACCAACGCGGTGCAGGAGAACCATACGAGATCCGACTTCCTCAGCAGATTACCGGACCCGGAGGAGGAAAAAGCGTATCCATACTATCGACGTACCGGACAGATCGTCTGCAACACGTCCCTGCACGAATTGGACCAATTGCAGACAGGCGGCTGGTACAGGTTTCCGCAGTGGACCCAGGACATGCTTGCCGGAAAGGTGAAAACCAGCTGGTTGAGATGTCCGGATTCCAGAAACAGGAGGTAAAGAGACATGTTGAAAAGAATCCTTGCTGTTTTGATCGCCCTTCTGCTGACAGCTTCGTGCTTCCCGGTGGCGGCTTCCGGCGATTATACAAATATTGTTCAGGCAAATCATTACAATGTCGTTCTGGTGATCGACGGAAGCGGGTCGCTGCACAGCCGCACAACGCCCACGGACCCTCAGGACTATCGCTACAACGCGGTGGAGTTGTTTTTGGGACTCATGACGAATGCGGGCAACTATGTGAGCGCCATCGTCTTTGACGACGACCCCAACGATCTGCTGCTGAATACGGATCTGCAAGCCATCAGCGGCGCGAACGCGAAAAAACAGCTGTCCGCGCAGATCCGGGCAGCCGGGACCGGCGGCGATACCGACATCGGCGGCGCACTGCTGGTGGCGGCCAAACAGCTCGTCTCCCAGACCAAAAATGATTTGCCGTCTGTCATCGTTCTGATGAGCGACGGCGTGACGGACTTTGAGCTTTCATCGAATCCGCAGGAGAAGCTGGAAGCCTCCTACGCCATGCGGGAAGAAGCGATCCGCTTGTGCCAGGACCACCAGATCCCGGTATACTCCGTGTTTCTGAACAAGGACAGGCAATTGGAAAGCACGGGCGAGCTGGAGCGGATCTCCCAAAAGACGGGCGGAGCGTTTCAGCCGGTCTACACGGCGGAGGATCTGTCGAAGATCTATGCGGAGTTTTACGCGCTCATCTATCACGGGGGTGCCGACGAAGGCAAGACAAATATCGTCTTCGACAACGAGGGAGTTGCAAACATCCCGGTGACCGTGCCGAATTTTGGGGTCGAGGAGCTGAATCTGATCGCCAACTCTCCGGACGGCGTGGACTACATCCTGATCACCAAACCGTCCGGGGAAGAGCTCCGGGATGTGGATCTGCATGACGAGACGCTGAAATCCGACGTTTATGAATTCCTGAAGATCGTGGACCCGGAGGGCGGAGCATGGAACTTCGAGATCCACGGGAAAGCGGGGGATGCGGTACAGGTCAACGTGATCTTCAACTCCAATCTGGGGCTGAAGCTGACGCACGAGGGCGCGTTTCACTATGAAAGCGGGGAATCCATCGCAATGGAGGGATTCGTTACCGATGAGACGCGCAGAATCACAGACGATGACGCATATCATCCGGAATTTGTGACTGCGGAACTGGTGAACGCCATCAATCCAGCGGAACGCTATCCTGTCGAAGTGACGGTGGAGGGGAGCAGTTTTCAGCTGCGTGTAAAAGCGCCGGAGGTGGACAGCAGCCAGACATATAAGATCCAGGCGGTTTATTCCGCAGCGGGCGTGCGGGCGGACAGCAACGCGCTGGTTTTCAACATCAATCCCATGACCGCCCCCGAGCAAAACCACCCGCCTCAGCCGGTGTCCGCCACCGTGAACCATGTGGTGGAGGATTCGGGAGACGGCTTCGACTATCTTTCCGTGGAGGAGCTGTTCACGGACGAGGACGGGGATGAGCTGCGCTATGACATTCCGTTCAGCGATTACAGCGGGAGGGAGCTGCGAGTGTCCAATGGGCGCGTTGCGATCGACAAATCTGTGCTGGACGGCAGCTTTGGCCTGCGCGCCAGCGACGGGCAGGCTGCGGCCATTGTGGAGGTCCACCTGAAAGGAAACGCGCCCCCCGTGCCCGTGGCATCCTCCGTCACGGAGACCGTCACGGTCCACGCGCTCTTTGGAGGACAAAAAGAGACCGTCTACGATGTGTCCAAATGGTTCACGGATGCCGACGGCGATAAGCTCAGCTATCGCATTGTCGCCTGCGACTTCGACTATGACAAGGACGGCACCGTCACGCTCTCCCAGGAAAATCAGACGCTCACCGTCCAGACGGAGGGCTTCCGGAAGAGCGACCTGGTCCTGCGGGCGGAGGACGCCAAAGGCGCGGCGGCGGAGTTGACGGTCCACTTCCATCTGTTCGACTGGTGGCTGGTCTATGGCGTCTTCGTGGTTCTGGTCCTGATCGTGCTGGCAGTTCTGCTGATCCTTGCGCTCGTCAGAAAGCTTACGACCCGGTTCAAAGGCTATGTTCTGGTACAAAACATCCAGGTGGACGGCTTTGGAGGCGGCGGAGGGTCCTACAGAAGCGAATACCAGACTTTCCGAAAACGAAAGGTTTTGAACGCCATGTCGGGCATCGACTATCGCGCAGCCGGATTTGACGGAACATGCAAGATTTTTCCGCGCTCTGCAAAACTGATCCGCTTCAAATCTCCGAAGCCCTTCTATTGCAACGGACGGAAGGTGAAATATGTAGATATCAGCCTGTCCGGTTCCAAAGACATTTTTGCCAGCCCCGAGGCCAGAGAGGGCCTGCGCATCTCCACGGAAACGCCGGACGGCTTTGGCGCCAATGGCGGCTTTGGCGCAGGCGCCGAGATGGGCGGCGGAAACGCAAGTACCTGGACTTCAGGCGATTCCGCATATTCCGGCAGCATTGACTGGTAATCAGAATTATGAAATCAAACGCCAGGTTCTATCAAAGAAGGAGGAAGCTATGTATAACGCACTGTTGCTGAGCGAAGGCGGCGGCATCATCTCGCAGAGTTCCGTCTCTCCCCAGATGGGGACGGCCTGTCTGATGATCGGCATCGGAGGGACCGGACTTGTGGCCCTGCGTCGGGTCAAGAAAGAGGTCTATCAGCACCTGGAGCCGGACGACCCCAATGCGGCCATTCCCAGGTATTCCAAACTTGCGTTTCTGGGCATTGACACGGACACGGACGATCTGACGGTGGAGAACCCCGACATCACGGAACTCCAGGCGGACGAGCAGTGGTCCGTGAACATCCCCAGCCTCGGTTTCATGCTGAAAAGCAAGGAGACGAAAAAAGACCCCTGCCTGAGCTGGCTGAGTACAAACATCCAGATGCAGGGGGACAAGGGCGCAGGCGGCAACAGACAGGCGGGACGTTTCTGCCTGTTCAAGCGTGCCGGTGCGCTGCGGACCAAGCTGGACCAGCTGATCAAGCAGACCATGGCCGCGTCCGGAAAAGCCAACATCCAGGTCCATGTTTTTACCGGTATCTCCGGCGGAACGGGCAGCGGCTCCTTCCTGGATGTCTGTTACATCCTCCGGGATCTGCTCAAAGACATCAACAGCACCGTCTGCGGCTATTTCTTCCTGGCCGACACGCAGCTCTACCGGGAGGGGATCCGAGGAAACACCCCGGTAGAGAACTTCAACAAGCGCAACGGCTATGCCGCGCTCCGGGATCTGGACTACTGCATGAGCATCCCCTCCTCCGGAAACGTGTTTCAGGAGGACTACGCGCCGGGCTTCCATGTGGAATCCAGACTGGCCCCGGTGGACCTCTGCCATCTGATCTCCGCGACGGACACCAACGGCGTGATCAAGCCGGACGGCTTTGTTTACAGCATGAACGTGGTGGCGGAGTATGTGCTGACCTATCTCTCCGACGTGAACGCCACTGAATCGGAGAAGCAGAACGACAGCAAGGGTCTCACGATCGAAGGCTTTACCGTCAATGTGAACCAGGCGCTCAGCACCATCAAACCCCGCATCGGCGCAGAACGCAAGTACAACATCGTCGGCGCATCCAGCGCGGAACTCCCCCTGACCCACATCGGCACCTATCTGGCTTCTGTCACTTACTCCAAAATGAAGCCCTCTCTGGGCCGACACTCCAGCAAGCTGCTCTGCGATCAATTCGCCCAGCGGATCGGCTGTATCACCGCCGGGCTGATCGGCGAGCTCTCCAGAGGCGTCAGTTCCTCGATCCACTTCAACCCGGAAATGGAAAAATATGACGCTTTGCCTGAGACCCTGCAGGACTGGAACAAGCTGCCGTCCTCGCTGCATGGCCCCATTGAAGCCTGCCGCACCACCGCCCTGGGCAAGATTCAGGCGAACTTTGCCGCGCAGTGCAGGGATTTGGACAGCTATGACGCCAGGCACAACGCCGCGATCGAAAGCCCCACCTTCGTGCTGCGGCTGTTCAACGCGCTGGTCGCGACTGCGCTGAACCCCGCCGAAGGCCCGACGATGGCGGCGGACCTGCTCCATGGGAACGGCATCCATGACCTCCGGGCGGTTCTGAAGGGGATCGAAAAGGACATCTCCGAAAAGGAAGAAAACTTTAAGCTCAATGAACGGCTCAGGATCCAGGATATCATCAACGCCGCCCACAAGTACAACAGCTCGGTCGTCGGCTGGAAAAAGAAGCTGGAGGCCTATCAGGATGCCTGCACCGAATACACCCGGCTGCAGATCAACCTGGAACTCTGCGCCAAACTGAAAAACCTGATCCCCGTGCTGGAACGTCTGCTGGACGCCATGTACCGGAACTATTTTGAGCCGCTGGCCTCCATGCTGGCGGAGCTGACCCAGACCTTTGACATGAACCTGCGCTGGCTGGCCGACCCGAAGCACAAGCAGAACGAGAGCTTCTCCTGGCGCATCTTTGAATATGACGATGTGAAGGAAGAGCTGGACACCACCGTTCTGAGATTCCAGGATATGAGCGTCGAACATCAGAATTTCATGGACTATCTGCTGGAAAACTACCGGGAATGGAGCGCCAACGGACGGAGCAGCTATCGCATTGCACACTGTGTCAATGCGTACATGGTGCAGCGCTTCCGGGAGACGCTGACGAGGACGGTGGACAATTTCCTGCTCTCGGCATATCGGCTGAACGACGAGAACGCGCTTCCCGGGGTGATCCAGAAGAAGCTGCTGAACGCGGTCACGCTGAAGGCCAGCCCGCTGTTCTGGAAGAATCCCACCTTCCAGCTGGACGATACCACCACAGTGTCCAACAATGTCCTGAGCATCCCCGCGGGCTCCGCCGCGATCGACAGCGCGGCCAAGGATTATTCCGCCAGCACGCCCAACGTGATCGTGCGCCGCAGCACGCTTGCCGACCGGGTGAGCTGCCTCCGCTTTGTCAGCGGCATCCCGCTTTACGCGTATCAGGGCATCGAAGCGCTGAAAGGTCCGTATGACAGCAGCAACGATCCCGGGCTGCATCTCCATGAGCGGGATGTGAACTGGCGCCAGACGCTGCCGTCTCCGGTGCCTTACTCCGTTCTGGCGATCCACCAGAAGACCACGCAGGAGGAGGACGCCCTCGCCGCTCTGTATGACCGTGCGGTACGGGAGCGGGTGGTGTGCCCGCAGTCTCCGAAGTATCCGGATTCCTATGTGGTGCGCCGCCTCCCGAACACGGAGGGCATGGTCAGCGCCTATCAGAAAGATCTGTATGATTTTGCCGGAAAGCTGAATCTCGCGGATCTGGAACACGACATCTTGCAGCTGAAGCTGCAGCGCGAGAGCCTCCTGCCGGAGACCGTCCCGGAGCTGGAAAGCCTGCCGCTTCTGAATGACGGATACCGGGATGCGGAGAATCCGGACCTGGATGCCACGGAGACCGTGCGAAAGGATTACTTTATCCGCTTCCAGGCCATCCACCAGGCTGCCCGGGACTCCCTGGACGAGTTGCAGCGGATCGACGGCAAACTGGCGGAGATGGAAAGCTGGAAGCACGAGCAGGACGAGATGGACCGGAAAATCAAGCGCTTCCTGATGCTGGACATGATGGGCTATCTCACCCGGGACCAGGAAAGCGCAGTCAAGGTCCAGCTGCGCTTCACCTACAAGGGCAAAGACATGAAGATCCAGGTCTGCGACATGGATTCCCATTACCGCATGGCCCCGGAGTATCAGGTCTTCCGCTCTCTGGATGAGATCGACAGGCAGCAGATGGAGGCCCTGGAAGCGGAGATCGCCAAAAAGTACAAGGCTCCCCTGGCAAGCTGGAGGACCCCGCTGCAAGGCATGGTGGATGCCTTTACCGAGGAACGCATCGAGCGGATGGAGACCCTGTTTTCCAACGATGTCAACCGGGAGGCAATTCCCGCTTTCTACCGCAGTCTGAGAACCATGGCGCAGGAGGAACTGATGATCCTTCCGCAAAAGCAAGCGGAAGAAACGAAAGCGGAAGAAACCGTTTCTTCCGATCAAACGAATCTTGACACGAGCTGGAAATGCAAATGCGGCACGCTGAATGCGGGCACGGACCTCTGGTGCGGGGAATGCGGAAGAGAAAAGCCCAAGCCCTTGAAGGAGAGCTGGACTTGCAAAAACGGCCATATCGTCCCCTGGACCAAAAAGTTCTGCACCCAGTGCGGACCCAAAGGCGGACAGCGGCCGGATCTGATCCTGAAAGCATGGGAATGCCCCTCCTGCGGCACCCAAAACGAAGCCGGAGACGCCTGGTGCGGAGAATGCGGAAGCCCGAGACCCTGAGCGGCAGGACGATTCCGTTTTTCAAAAAACAGAGCAA
>JAFYIF010000073.1 GCA_017538775.1 Oscillospiraceae bacterium
TCCCGGAATCTTGGTTACTTCTACGGGGAGATTCGGGTGAAAAATCTGAGAAGTAAGAGAGGTTTATGTCAACTCAAACAACCGGACAAGTGGGAGATTTCCACAAAAGCAGCCGATCCATCCGGATAGGACGCACAAAAAACCGGGCCACGATTCGAGGCTTTTCCGCCCGCCGCGTCCAAATTTGGATGAATTCTCTTATAGCAGAAAATTGTAACATTTCTACGTCAAAAGAGCAAACGCGTGTCATTGGGGACGGTTCTCATTGACAACTTTTCCCGTGCAGGCTCACAAATGTTGTCAGCAAGAACCGTCCCCATTGACAACTTAGACCGGTGTGGCAATCTCCCCCGTGTCATTGGGGACGGTTCTCGTTGACAACTTTTTCCGTGCGGGAGAGGGGGCACAAATGTTGTCAGTGAGAACCGTCCCCGTTGACAACTCAGCCGGGGAGGTAGTCGGCGGGGTTGACGCTGACGCCCTCCCGGTACATGGCGAAGTGGAGATGGGCCGCCTCGCCGATCTCGCAGGGGGCGGTGTCCCCCACGCTGCCGATGACCTGCCCCACCGTGACTAGGTCCCCCGCGCTGACCGTGGGCAGGGCGGCCAGGTTGGCGTAGAGGCTGCTCAGGCCGTTGGCGTGGGTGATGACCACGGTGGTGCCGTAGCGCTCGTCCTCATACACCCGCGCCACGTGGCCGTCCCCCGCCGCCCGGACCGGGGTGCCCATGGCCGCGGCCAGGTCCAGGCCGTCGTGGGTCCGCCAGTCGAGCATCGTGGGGTCATAGCGCAGGGCATCCATCGCGTAGTCCCGCTCCAGCGTCCCGTTGACGGGCCAGACGAAGAAGTTCCGCTCCTCCGCCCCCGCCGGGCGCGTCTCCTCCGGCGGCTCCTCCGCCGCGCTTTGCGCGGCCTCCTCCGGTTCCGGCTCCGGCTCCGCCGCGGCGGTCTCCGTCTCCTCCGGCTCCTCCGGGTCCTCCTGGGTCGGGGCGGGCGCTTCGCGCACCGGCGCGGGGGTCCACGCGTCCAGCACCGGAAACGGCTCCGGCACCAGGCCGGACACCGCCGCTGCGTCCCCCGGCTCCGCCGCACCGCCCGTCTGGCTGAGCAGGGTCCAGGCCGACAGGCCGATGACCGCCAGACAGACCATCAGCACCATGTAAAAGCCCTTGCCCGCAAAGAAGGCTTCCAGCTTCTGCGCCGCCGATTTCTTTTCGTCCATTGCACGTACCTCCATGTTCCGCGTTCTTGTGCTGCGGATAGTGTTGCCCTCCGCAGCGGAGAATATACCCACCGGCGGAAAAATCCGCACACGGCGCGTTCCGGAAAAATTTTTTTCCGACGGAACAAGGAAGCGGCGATTTCGCGTCGTATATAGTATTGTGTGAAATTCGCTTTCGGAAGGGGGGCGTCGGCCCATGTCCTGTCTGCGCGAAGAGCGGGAGGCGCTGGAGCGCGTCCTGATCGGTCCTTACGGCGTCCGCTCCGCCGACAGCCGGGGGCGGCCACGGCCGGAGGAGCCGGACCCGGTCCGGACCTGCTTCCAGCGGGACGTGGACCGGATCACCCACTCCAAGGCCTTCCGGCGGCTCAAGCACAAGACCCAGGTGTTCTTGCAGCCGGAGGGGGACCACTACCGCACCCGGCTGACCCACACGCTGGAGGTCACGCGCCTGGCGCGGACCGTGGCCCGGGCCCTGCGGCTGAACGAGGACCTCTGCGAGGCCGTGGGCCTGGGGCACGACCTGGGGCACACCCCCTTCGGCCACGCCGGGGAGCGGGCGCTGCGGGAGCTGATGCCCGGGGGCTTCCACCACTATGAACAGAGCCTGCGGGTGGTGGACCGGCTGGAAAAGGGCGGGCGGGGGCTGAACCTCTGTTATGAGACCCGGATGGGCATTTTGAACCACACCTATGGCGCCCCGGACGACAGCCGGGAGGCCACGGTGGTGCGCCTTTCCGACCGCATCGCCTACATCAATCACGACCTGGACGACGCCATCCGCGCCGGGATCCTGACGGAGGACGCGCTGCCGGAGGAGATCCACCGCCACTGCGGCCATAGCACCAGCCGGCGCATCAACAGCTTCGTCACCGATCTGATCTCCAACAGCGCCGGGGGGGAGATCCGGATGAGCCCGGAGATGCAGGGGGTCTTCGACCGCTTTCACGATTTCATGTACGAGGCGGTCTACCGCAACCCCAGGGCCAAGGGGGAGGAGAGCAAGGTCCAGGGCATCCTGGAGGGCATCTTCCGGCACTACCTCCGCTGCCCGGAACAGTTGCCGGAGGAATACAAGGCCATCGCGGACAGCGACGGCCTGGAACGGGCGGTCTGCGACTATGTGGCGGGCATGACGGACAGCTACGCCATCTCCGTCTACGGGGACCTCTTCATCCCCGCCGCCTGGAGCGTCAAATGAGTCAAAAAGAACCGTCCCTTTTGACTCACGCACGGAGGTGAGGGCGTGGCGATACCCGATTCGTTTTTGCAGGAGCTGGCGGAGCGCAACGACATTGTGGACGTGGTGGGCGGATATGTGCGCCTGACGAAAAAAAGCGGGGCGAACCTCTTCGGCCTCTGCCCCTTTCACAGCGAAAAGACCCCCAGCTTTTCCGTCAACCCGGAAAAGCAGATCTTTCACTGCTTCGGCTGCGGCAAGGGCGGGGATGTCATCAACTTCATCCGGGAAATCGAGAACCTCTCCTTTCCCGAGGCGGTGGAGTTCCTGGCCCGCCGGGCGGGGCTGGAGGTCCCCGCGGAGGGGGACGGGGACCTGCGGCAGCGGCGGGACCGGCTGCTGGCCCTGAACCGGGCGGCGGCCCGCTTTTTCCACGAGGCCCTGCTCCAGCCAGCCGGGCAGCCGGGCCGGGACTATGTGGCCCGGCGGGGCATCGCCCCGGCCCTGGTGCGGCGCTTCGGCCTGGGCTACGCCTCCGACAACTTCTATTCCCTCACCAACGCCATGCGCGCCCAGGGTTACACGGAGGCGGAGCTGGTGGAGGCGGGGCTGTCCAACGCCAACCGCAGCGGCAAGGGCGTCCACGACATCTTCCGGGACCGGCTGATGTTCCCGGTCATCGACGTGCGCGGCCAGGTCCTCGCCTTTTCCGGGCGCATCCTGGGGGACGGGGAGCCGAAATATTTGAACACCCGGGATACGCCGGTGTTCAGCAAGTCCCGCAATCTCTTTGGCCTGAATCTGGCAAAAAAAAGCAAAAGCGGATATCTTTTGCTCGCGGAGGGCAACATAGACGTGGTGAGCCTGCACCAGGCGGGCTTCGACTCCGCGGTCGCCAGTCTGGGCACCGCCCTGACCCCGGAACAGGCCCGGCTCATGGCCCGCTACGCCAAAGAGATCATCCTGGCCTACGACAACGACGCCGCCGGGCAGAAGGCCAGCGCCCGGGCCATCGGCATTCTGGAGAAGCTGGACCTGAAGGTGCGGGTGCTGCGGCTGGAGGGGGCCAAGGACCCGGACGAGTTTCTCCGCGCCCGGGGCAGCGGAGCCTTCCGCAAGCTGCTGGAGGGCTCGGCGGACCATGTGGAGTTTTTGCTGGACGGGGCGGCCCGGGGGCGGGACCTGAGCGTGGACGCGGAAAAGGCGGCCTATCTCCGGGAGGCGGCGGGCATCGTGGCCGCGCTGCCCAGCCCGGTGGAGCGGGAGGTCTACGCCATGCGCCTGTCCGAACAGACCGGCGTGACGAAAAGCGTGGTGCTGGAGGAGGTGGAGCGCCTGCGCCGCCGCCAGGCCAAGGGGGAGGAGCGCCGCCGGGACCGGGAGGCCGTCCGCAGCCTGCGTCAGACGGTCCAGCCCCGGGACCGGGCCCTCCGCTACGAAAATCCGCGCAGCGCCATCGCCGAGGAGGGGGTGGTGCGGCTGATGGTCCTGGACCCCGCCCTCTTCGGCCCGCCGGAGCGCAGCATCGAGCCGGAGGAGTTTTCCAGCCCCCTGCTGGGGCGCTTTTACCGGGCGCTGCGGGAGCGGGCCGCGGCCCAGGGCACTCTGAGCCTTTCCGCCCTGAACGGGATGTTCACGCCGGAGGAGATGGACCATCTGACGGCCATTTTGAACAAACCGGAGGTGCTGGCAAACGGCGCCCAGGCCC
Organism: Oscillospiraceae bacterium; assembly: GCA_017538775.1. Classification (GTDB taxonomy): domain Bacteria; phylum Bacillota; class Clostridia; order Oscillospirales; family Oscillospiraceae; genus RGIG7114. The sequence continues at coordinate 4,111 of JAFYIF010000073.1, forward strand.
TGGCCGACTACATAGCCGTGATCCGCAGCGAAGGGCGCTACCGCGCCGCGGCGGGGGACCTGCTGGCCCTCGCCGAACAAAAGAGAAAGCAGCTTCGGGGCCAGCGATGAGCCCCGGAGCCTGAGGGCGGCGTCCGCAAGGAAGGACGCCGACCCGCTTCAATCATGCAAAGGAAATGGTGGAACGAATGACAGAAAAAAACAAACAGCTCGAACCCACGCCGGAGAACGCGGAGGCCCTGGGCCAGACCAGCCCGGAGAGCGCCGGGAAGAAGCCCGCGAAGAAGAAGCCCAAGAGCGGCAAGGAACAGCCCCCCGCCCCCAGCGGCACCCCGGAGGAGATCCTGAACGGGCTGCTGGAGAAGGGCAAGAAGACCGGCCAGCTCACCAACAAGGAGCTGGCGGTGCTGGTGTCCCTGAATCTGGACAACGAGGCCACGGACAAGTTCTATGAGGCCATCGAAGCGGCGGGCATCGACACGGTCATGGAGGACGACGACTTCCTGCCCCCTCTGGACGAAGACGCCCTGCCGGAGCTGGAGCAGCTGGAAGAGGTCACGGACGAGGAGATCATGGACACCGACGCCATGGCCGACACCTTCTCCACCGACGACCCGGTGCGGATGTACCTGAAGGAGATCGGCAAGGTGGACCTGCTGACCCCGGAGGAGGAGGTCGAGCTGGCCAAGCGCATGGCCGACGGGGACGCGGAGGCCAAGCGCCGGATGACCGAGGCCAACCTGCGCCTGGTGGTCAGCATCGCCAAGCGCTATGTGGGGCGCGGGATGCTGTTCCTGGACCTGATCCAGGAGGGCAACCTCGGGCTCATCAAGGCCGTGGAAAAGTTTGACTATGAGAAGGGCTACAAGTTCTCCACCTACGCCACCTGGTGGATCCGCCAGGCCATCACCCGGGCCATTGCGGACCAGGCCCGGACCATCCGCATCCCGGTCCATATGGTGGAGACCATCAACAAGGTCATCCGCGTCTCCCGTCAGCTGCTCCAGGAGCTGGGCCACGACCCCAGCGCCGAGGAGATCGCCGAGGAGATGAACATGGGCGTGGACAAGGTCCGGGACATCCTGAAGATCGCCCAGGAGCCGGTGAGCCTGGAGACCCCCATCGGCGAGGAGGAGGACAGCCACCTGGCCGACTTCATCCCCGACGAGGACGCCAGCGAACCGGCGGAGGCCGCCAGCTTCTCCCTGCTGAAAGAGCAGCTGATGGAAGTGCTGGGCACCCTGACCCCCCGGGAGGAGAAGGTGCTGCGCCTGCGCTTCGGCCTGGAGGACGGGCGCACCCGCACGCTGGAAGAGGTGGGCAAGGAGTTCAACGTCACCCGGGAGCGCATCCGCCAGATCGAGGCCAAGGCCCTGCGGAAGCTCCGCCACCCCAGCCGCAGCAAGAAGCTGCGGGACTTTTTGAGCTGAGCCATGCTGTCCGTGGTCATCCCCTCCTACAACGAGGAGCCCATGATCCCCCTGACCGCCCGGACCGTGGCGGCGGTGCTGGACGGGGCCGGGATCCCCTTTGAGCTGCTGTTCGTGGACGACGGCTCTTCTGACGGCACCTGGGCGGCCATCCAAGCCGCGGCGTCGGCGCGCCCGGAGGTCCGGGGCCTGCGCTTCAGCCGCAACTTCGGCAAGGAGGCGGCCATCTTCGCCGGGCTGGAGGCTGCCCGGGGCCAGGCCGTGGCCGTGCTGGACTGCGATTTGCAGCACCCGCCGGAGAAGCTGCCGGAGATGTATCAGCTCTGGCAGGAGGGCTATCAGGTGGTGGAGGGCGTGAAGGCCGACCGGGGCGCGGAGTCCGGCCTCCACGCCGCCGCCGCCCGGAGCTTTTACGCGCTCATTAGCCGGGCCATGAAGCTGGACCTGCAGGATTCCTCCGACTACAAGCTGATGGACCGGGCCGTGGTGGACGCGCTGGTGGCCATGCCGGAGCGGGGGGTCTTCTTCCGCGCCCTCAGCTACTGGGTGGGCTTCCGCCGGGCGGAGGTGCGCTATCCGGTGCAGCCCCGGGCCGCCGGGCAGTCCAAGTGGAACGCCCGGAGCCTGATCCGCTACGCCTTTGCCAACCTCAGCGCCTTTTCCTCCGCCCCGATGCAGCTGGTCACCTGGCTGGGTCTGCTCTTCTGCGTCTTCGGCCTGGTTTTGGGCGTGCAGACCCTGGTGCGCCTGGCCCTGGGCCAGGCCGCGGAGGGCTTCACCACCGTGATTTTGCTGATTTTGCTCTCCGCCGGACTGATCCTGCTTTCCCTCGGCATCATCGGCTTTTACATCGCCCGGATCTACGACGAGATCAAGGGCCGCCCCAGAAGCATCGTGGCCGAGCGCTGCGGCCAGGAAACGGGGGAAGACCCCATCCTCCATTAAATGGGCTTCCCGCCCGTCCGGCGCGGCGGTCTTTTCCGGGCATTTTGGCGGCTTTTCCCCACTTTCCCTTTTTTTTCGTGGAAATCGTGGGATTTTTCGCGAAAAAAGCCGCGATTTTTTCAAAAATGATGCAAAAATCAGGGATAATGGCCCCACACGCAAAGGAGTGCCATTATGAAAACTCGACTGATTTCCCTGGTCCTGGCCGCGCTGCTGCTGGCGGCGATCCCGGCCAGCGCCATAAACGGCCAGACCATGAGCTATTCCGACGGTCTGGTGGACTACATAAAGCGGGGCGAGGGCTATCGGGCCATGCCCTATGCCAGCGGCGGGAACTGGCTGATCGGCTACGGCTGCATCATCAACAGCCCGTCGGACTACCCCAACGGCATCTCGGAGGCCGGGGCGGAGGCCCTGCTGCGCAGCAAGATGGACCTCTTTGCCAAGGCCATCCGCAGCCAGCTGCTGGACCGCTACGGCGTCCAAATGACCCAGGGCCAGTTTGACGCCCTCTGCGGCCTGAGCTACAGCGTCGGCACCTCCTGGCTCAGCCCCAGCAACCGCCTGCCCTCCATGTTCATCCAGGGCCTGGAAAACTACAGCGAACAGGAGATCGCCACGGCCTTCTCCGTCTGGTGCCATGTGGGCAGCACCGCAAACACCGCCCTGCTGCGGCGGCGGAGCATCGAGCTGGACATGTTTTTCAACGACCGCTACGAAGACCGCGCCGACCAGTTCCGCTGGCTGATTCTGGACGCCAACGGCGGGTCGAACGAGTACAGCGACGTGGCCATGTTCCGCGCCGGGGCCTCCTACGGCACCCTGCCCCGGCCCAGCCGCAGCGGTTACAGCTTCACCGGCTGGAAGACCGCCGACGGGCGGATCTTGAAAACCACCGATACGGTCACGGAGAACCTGTACGTCAGCGCCACCTGGGCGCAGGGGGAGGCGGCAGTGCCGCCGGACGCGCAGGAGACGCCCCAGGAGCTATTGCGCAGCCCCTTCCCGGACGTGTCCGTGGACGCCTGGTACGCCCGCGACGTGATTGCGCTGGCGGAGAACGGCGTCGTCAGCGGCTATGACGACGGCTGCTTCCACCCGGACCGGGACGTGACCTGGGGCCAGGTGCTGAAGCTGGTGCTGCTGGCCGCCGGATACCCGGAGCAGAAGCCGCCAAAGGTCCAGACCGTCGAGGATCCGGAGGACCCGGAGGCCGAGCCCCAGCTGGCCCACTGGGCGGAGGGCTACCGCGCCTACGGCGCGCTGCTGGGCTATCCGGTGACGGACGCCCAGTCCCTGGACAAGCCCGTCACCCGCTATGAAGTTGCGGCCCTGGTCCGCGCGGCCCTGGAGCTGCCGGAGTCCACGGACCCCA
>JAFYIF010000074.1 GCA_017538775.1 Oscillospiraceae bacterium
ATCTTTGAGATCATCGCCAACCTGCACAAAAACGGCACCACCATCCTGCTGGTGGAGCAGAACGCCCAGATGGCCCTCTCGGTGGCCGACCGGGCCTACGTCATGGAGACCGGCAAGATCACCCTCTCCGGCACCGGCAAAGAACTGGCCGCCAGCGAGGAAGTCAAGAAAGCGTATCTGGGCGGCTGAGCAAAGCCCCCCAAAAAAAAACGACCGCTGCGGATTCCAAAATAACGAATCCGCAGCGGTTCGTATTATAAAAAAAGAGGATTCCCACGTATCACGCATCTGTAGGGGCCGGCGTCCTCGACGGCCCAGCGGCAACACCCAAGGCACCCGCCCGCGAAAACCGCCGAAACGCCTACCGCGCTCCCGCTCCGTCCCCGCACGGTTTCTCCTCCCGGAACACCCAGCCCTGCTGCACCCGGAACGACACGAAAAACAGCGCCAGGTCCACCGCGAACTTGATGAGCGTGGTCAGCACCCCCGCGCCGGTCTCCGCCCAGCGGGACAGCAGATGCACCAGCCCGGCGGAGAGGAGCATCTGCGGGATGCACAGCGCGTAGTACCGCAGCAGCGTCCGCCCGTAGCCGCCCTGCCCGTGGAAGACCACGGACTTGTTCAGGTTGAAGTTCAGAAAGCTGGAACAGGCCCGGGCCGTCACCGTGGCCAGCAGCACGGCCAGCGCGTCGCTGACCGCCCCGTCCAGCAGCCGCCGGGCCACATAGAACACCAGCAGGTCCAGCCCCGCCCCGGCCAGGGAGGACAGGAGATAGAGCAGGATAAATTTGTAGATCCGGATGGAGTCCCGCACGGGCCGGAAGTGGCTTTCGCTGTTGCCGTCCTCATAGACGGTCTCGATGGGCACCTCCCGGAAGCCCACGCCCTGCCGCTTCAGGTCCAGCAGCATGTTGGTCTCATATTCAAAGCGGTCCCCCCGCACCCGGAGCAGGGCGGGGAAGAGGGCGGCGGGGATGCCCCGGAGGCCGGTCTGGGTGTCGCTGAGGCGGATGCCGCAGGCGATGCGGAACACGGCGCAGGTGATGCGGTTGCCGCTGCGGGAGCGGGCGGGCACCTCCGGCCCGGAAAAGTCCCGGCAGCCCATGACCAGGGTCTTCCCGTCCCCCACGGCCCGGGCCACGGCCAGAATGTCGGCGGTCCGGTGCTGGCCGTCCCCGTCGATGGTGACGGCCCCCCGGCAGTCCGGTCGCCGATCCAGCAGATAGGCGATGGCCGTGCGCAGGGCCTGGCCCTTGCCCCGGTTGACCGCGTGGGTCAGCACCGTCACTTGGCTGTGGCGTTCGGCCCGGCGGAAGTGCTCCTTGCAGGCATCGCGGCTGCCGTCGTCCACGATGATGATATCAGAAAACCCGGCCTCCACCGCCTGGTCCACCACGGCGTCGAAGGAATCGGAGGGGTTCAGGGAGGGGAGGATCAGGCTGATGCCCTCCGGCGCGGCTGCGTTTGTCGTCATTGTGGGAGCCTCCTTGCGTGTGTCAGAGAAGAATTCCGGTCGAAGATGAAGTTATGCTTGAGTTTTCTGTCCGGAGCCAGTATAATACATCTGTTTCATTTTGTAAATTCCCGCAGCGGAAAATAGGAGGGGGATCGCTGAGGCATGAAAAAAGAGAGAAAAACCGGGCGCATTGTGGGGCGGATCCTGCTGGTCCTGCTGGTGACGGTGCTGCTGCTGGCGCTGCTGCTGGTGGGCGTGGTGTTCGTCGCGCTGCGCGGACCCAGCACCACGGTGCAGGAGCTGCTGACCCGCACGCTGAAAGAGACCAGCGCGGCGGACTTCATCCCGGACCTGTTCCTGTCGGAGGAACGGGTGGCGGAGATCATGGCCTACCGCGACACGGAGACGGACACGGAGGAACAGGACATCAGCCTGGTCACGGTCCGCGCAGCCCAGGGTGCCCAGGACGGGGAAGCCGAGACCGAAGCGGAGTTCGGGCCGGAGGGCATCCGGCTGGAGCTGGTCACCGGCGCGAACTACCGCGGCACGATGATGGTGGTCCAGGACCCCAGCCGCGTGTTTGTGGGCACGCCGGACCAGTACGGCGGCGTGGGTCTGACCCTGCAAAGCATGATCGCCAAATACGGCGCGGTGGGCGGCATCAACGCCGGGGCCTTTGAGGACCCCAACGGCACCGGTCTGGGCGGCATTCCGGAGGGCATCGTCATCAGCAACGGCGAGCTGGTCTGGGGCAGCCCCGCCAGCGTCACCACCGTCATCGGCTTTGACGGCGGCGGCATTCTGCACGTGGGCCGCATGTCCGCCCAGGATGCCCTGGACCGGGGCATCCAGACCGCCTGCAGCTTCGGCCCGGCCCTGATCGTCAACGGCGAGCCGGTGAGCAGCACGGAGATCTCCAGCAGCGGCGTCAACCCCCGCACGGCCATCGGCCAGCGAGCGGACGGCGCGGTGCTGCTGCTGGTGGTGGACGGGCGGCAGATCAGCAGCCTGGGCGCGACGCTGGAGGATCTGATCGAGATCATGCTGGACTTTGGCGCGGTCACGGCGGGAAATCTGGACGGGGGCAGCAGCTCCCTGATGCTCTACAAGGGCGAGGCGATGAACGTCAACTCGTCCCTGCTGGGCTCCAGACCGCTGTCCACCGCATTCATCGTGAAGTGAAGGGGGGAGCATAGGAATGAAGCTGTTTGGAAACCGTTCCGGTCAGCACACCGCGCAGCGGACGGACAGGACCCCATACCGTCCCACCCGGACGGAGCCGGTCCGGGAGACCGTCCCGGAGCAGCCCCGGCGGGAGATGTTTGAGCTGAAACCCACGGCGGAAGCGCCGAAAACCCGCTCCGCCCCCGTCGCGCCGCCGGAGCCGAAGCCCGAGGTCCAGTTCACCTTTGTGGAGCCGGAAGAACCCATCGTCGTCTCCCGGATCGACAGCGAGGAGCTGCCCGAGGAAGAGGAGGCCCCGCCCCCGCGCAAAAAGCGCCGCTTCGGAAAGGGCCTGCTGGCCTACATCCTGGTCTTCCTGGTCCTCTCCGTGGCCGCCCTGGGCGTGTTCTGGTACTGGCTGGACAACTACGAGCTGGGCCGTCCCCAGCGCACGATGGAAAACTACCTCAGCGCGGCGGACAGCGCCTATTGGGAAAACTTCCTGCGCACCTCCGGCGTGGAGCAGGGCCTGCTGGAGACCCTGGACCTGGAGGACACCTCCTATTTCAAAAAAGTGGACCTCTACACGGACGAGACGCCGGTCTTCGGCATCCGCTTTGGCGACCGGGAGATGCTGGTCACCAGCCTGAAGCCGGGCCGGGAGCTGCCCTTCGGCCAGACCACCTGGGACGTGGACAAGGTGGAGCTGGTGCGCAGCGGCCTGACCGTCTACGCGCCCCCCGGCGCGCAGATCCTGGTGGACGGCCAGCGCATTCCTGAGGACTGCCTGACCCAGACCAACGCCCAGAAGCTGAGCCTCAGCCTGCTGGAGCAGGGCCGGACGGACATCCCCGGCCTGGACCGCTATGAGATCGACTTCATCTACAGCGACGAGCGCCTGAGCGTCTTCGACGCGGCGGGCTACCTCCTGCCCCTGAGCCAGCACCATGGCAAGCGCTACTACTACGCCCCCCTGAGCCGGGACTACACGGTGGAAGCCCCGGTGGACGCCACGGTGACGGCCAACGGCCTGGTCCTGAGCGAGGCCAACGCCACGGTCACCACCGCGACCATGGAGGACTTCGAGGGCCTGGAGGACTGGATCTCCCCGCTGCCGGTGGCGACCCGCTATGAGCTGACGGGCCTGCTGGCCGAGCCGGAGCTGATGGCCTACAACGCCGACGGGGCGCTGAGCGTGCTGCAAAACGGCGACCGTTTCCTGATCGCCCAGTCCACGGACGAGGCCTTCACCGAGTCGGTCCGCCAGCGGGTGATGGACGCCTTTGACGCCTACATCGCCTTCAGCGGCAACCGCAACGCCAACCTGAACGCCAACTACGCCCGCTACAGCAGCTTCCTGGTCCCCGGCAGCATCGCGGCGGACCGGGCAGCCAAGGCGCTGGACAGCCTCTCCTGGGTCAGCGGCCGGGATACGGCCCTCCAGTCCCAGACCCTCAGCGCCGTCCTCCGCTACGGCGAGGACTGCTTCACCGCCCGCGTCGATTACACCATGCAGACGGGCACGGAGCAGCAGGACAACAGCATCCTGATGATCTTCGTCCGCTCCAACAACACCTGGAGCATCGTCAACATCATCAATCAGGCTG
>JAFYIF010000075.1 GCA_017538775.1 Oscillospiraceae bacterium
ATTGCGGCTCTCGTGCTCCTCTGTCTACGCTTAAACCTCACCTCGCGGCTTCGGCTCCAAGACTGAGTACCGGCTGCTGACCTCGCTTTACCGGGTGGGGTGACGCTCCCCACTATATTTCAAGCGCCGTACCGGCGCACAACCGTCCCTTTTGACTCATTTTCTTTTTTGCCTCTGGCGCGTATCATTTTCACAGTTCCGGGCAAACTGGGACTGAGGTGATGCAACATGACTCCCAAGGAGATCCTCTATGTGGAGGACGCGCTGGGCCATGCGCAATTTCTGACCCAGCAGAATCAGGCCGCGTCGAACCAGCTTTCCGACCCCGGTCTGCGGCAGCTTTCCCAGCAGTTGGCCGGGAAAAACCAGACGATCTTCCAGAGCTTTTACGCGCTGGTCTGAGGAGGGCGGCAGCATGAACGACAGACAGATCATGGAGAACATTCTCCTGACCACCAAGGGCGCCTGCGATCTCTATCTGCACGGCACCATCGAATCCCCCACCGCCCAGGTGCGCGACGCCTTCACCAGCGCCCTGAACGACACCCTGTGTATGCAGGACACGGTGTACCAGCAGATGGCGTCCAAGGGCTGGTATCCCAGCGAGCAGGCCACGCAGCAAAAGCGCGACGAGGTCCGCAAAAAGTTCTCCGGCGGCGTCCAGGGCTGACGCGCCAGACGCGCAGCACGGTCTCCTCTGTCCACGGGGCAGGGGAGGCCGTGTTTTCCTTTTCCGTGCGCTTGCGCAAAATAAACTTGCAATCCGTTGGGAAATCATGTATAATGTGCCCGGTTTCGCAAAATCGGCGCTCTGACGCCGGGTGCAAGCCGCAGAATATGGCGCGCCCGCGCCGCACATTGACTCCCCTTGCGGGAGCAGTGATGAAAGGAGAACGACATGAACAAGAAAGCATTCGCCGCGATCCTGGCCCTTCTGCTCACGCTGGCGCTGCTGGTCGGCTGCGGACAGGCGGCCCCGGCCACCCCGACGCCGGTGCCCGACAGCGGCGATACGCCCGCCGTCGAGACCCCGGCCCCCGTCCAGAGCGGACGCGCCGCCAGCAACGAGATCGTCATCGGCATCGCCCAGGATCTGGACAGCCTGGACCCCCACCACATGACGGCCGCCGGTACCCAGGAGGTTATGTTCAACGTCTTCGAGGGGCTGGTGAAGCCCAACGCCGCCGGACAGATCGTGCCCGCCGTGGCCTCTGAGGTCCAGGTGTCCGAGGACGGTCTGACCTATACCTTCACCCTGCGCGAGGGCGTCCGCTTCCACAACGGCGAGCCCGTGGACATGGAGGACGTGGTCTATTCCCTGACCCGCCGCATGGACGGCGCGGACGCCGCCGCCAAGAACGTGGCCCTGGATGTCATCAGCGACGTGCAGACCGAGGACGACCGGCTCATCCTGACGCTCAGCGAACCCAGCGGCGACTTCCTGGCCTATCTGATGAACGTGTACATCATCCCGATGGACTATGAGGATCTGGAGACCCACCCCATCGGCACCGGCCCTTACAAGTTCGTCTCCCGCGCCGTCCAGGACAACCTGGTGCTGGAGCGCTTCGCCGACTACTGGGGCGAGGGCGGCAAGGTGGACAAGGTGACCTATAAGATCCTGGAGAACAACGAAGGCCTGGTGCTGGGTCTTCAGAGCGGCGCCCTGGATCTGGTGAACCACATGACCAGCGAGCAGACCAGCCAGCTTTCCGCCTCCGACTTCCACGTGGAGCAGGGCAGCATGAACCTGGTGCAGGCCCTCTATCTGAACAGCGGCGTGGCCCCCTTTGACGACGTGCGCGTGCGCCAGGCCCTGTGCTACGCCACCGACAAGCAGGCCATGATCGACCTGGCCTTCGACGGCTACGGCATCCCCCTGGGCACCAGCATGTTCCCCTCCTTCTCCAAATACTATGACGACAGCCTCACCGACTACTACCCCCACGACGTGGCGAAGGCCAAGGCCCTGCTGGCCGAGGCCGGGTATCCCAACGGCTTTGAGATGTCCATCACCGTCCCCAGCAACTACAGCCCCCACGTCAACACCGCCGAGGTGCTGGCCGAGCAGCTCAAGGAGGTCGGCATCCAGGTGAAGATCCTGCCCGTGGAGTGGAACAGCTGGCTGAGCGACGTGTACACCAACCGCCAGTTCCAGTCCACCGTCATCGGGCTGGAGAGCAACAACATGACCGCCCGCAAGCTGCTGGATCGCTTTGCCAGCACCGCCGCGAACAACTTCACCAACTACAGCAACCCGGAATACGACGAGATCCTGGCCCGCGCCATCTCCTCCGTGGACGATGCGGAGCAGACCGAGGCCTACCGTCAGCTGGAGCGCATCCTGACCGAGACCGCCGCCAACGTCTATCTGCAGGATATGGCTGACCTGGTGGCCGTCCGCAACGGGCTGAACGGACTGACCTTCTACCCCATCTACGTCCTCGACGTGTCCACGCTGTACTGGGGCTGAGAGCAGTCCCACAGCATACCGAGCATCCATGCGAACCGGTGACCCATGTCGCCGGTTCGCAGTTCCATAGAGGGGAAACCCTCAGTCCGCCTTGCGGCGGACAGCTCCGCTTGAATCGGGTGGGCAATCGCGGGAACGAACCCTCAGTCCGCCTTGCGGCGGACAGCTCCCTTTGAAAAGGGAGCCAACAAAGGAGATACTGATTGTGAATTATGTCATTCGTCGCATTCTGATGCTGCTGCTGACGATGCTGATCGTGTCGTTTCTGACCTTCCTCGCCTTTGAGCTGGTCAGCGGCGATGTGGCGCAGACCAAGCTCGGCACGGAGGGGACGCCGGAGCAGGTGGCCGCATTGCGGCACGAGCTGGGGCTGGATCAGCCCTTCCTGCTGCGCTACGGCCAGTGGCTGGGCGGCTTCTTCACCGGGGACCTGGGCGTCAGCTACTACAACCCCCAGCCCATGTGGGAGCTGATCGGGCCGAAGCTGGGCGTGACCCTGATCCTGGCCGCCATCAGCTTCCTGCTGATCACCCTGATCTCCATCCCCCTGGGTCTGCTGTCCTACCGGCTGGCGGGCAGCCCCCTGGACGGGCTGCGCACGGCCTTCAACCAGCTGTGCATGGCCGTCCCCCCCTTCTTCATCGGCATCCTCTTCTCCTGGTTTTTCGGCATCACGCTGAAGCTCTTCATCCCGGAGGGCTTTCCCAGCTCCATCCGGGCCAACCCCGGCGAAGCCATGACCCAGCTCTTTTTCGCCGCCGTCTGCCTGAGCATCCCGCGCATCGCCATGACCGTGCGGATGATGCGCTCCACGGTCATCGGTGAGATGCAGAAGGCCTATGTCCGCACGGCCATCTCCCGGGGCAACGACCGGCGGGGCGTGCTGCTGCGCCATGTGCTGAAAAACTCCCTGACCGGCACCGTCACCTTCCTGGCCCAGACCCTGGCGGAGCTGATCGGCGGCAGCATCGTGGTGGAACAGGTCTTCGGCATCCCCGGCCTGGGGCGCTTCCTGGTGGCGGAGATCCGGGCCCTGGACTACCCGGTGGTGCAGACCATCGTGGTCATCCTGGCCTTCTGGGTCGTGCTGGCCGGGACAGTGGCCGACCTCATCAACCAGCGGATCGACCCGCGGCTGCGGCTGGGAGGCGCGAAATGAAGAAAAAGAACTGGAACGGATTTTTGATCGCCGGCTGCGTCCTCACGGGCGTGCTGGTGGCGCTGATGCTGCTGGGCAAGTTCTGGACCCCCTGGTCCCCCACGGCCATGGACGCCAAGGCCATGTATCAGCCCCCCTCCCTCACCCACCTGTTCGGGACGGACAAGTTCGGGCGGGACATCTTCAGCCGGGTGATGCAGGGCGGCGGCACCACCCTGACCATCGCCCTGGCCACCATCGCCATCGGCGCGGCCCTGGGCACCCTGGTGGGCGCGGTCACCGGCTACTTCGGCGGCATTGTGGACGACGCGCTGATGCGCCTGAACGACGCGCTGACCGCCTTCCCCAGCATTCTGCTGGCCCTGCTCATCATCTCTCTGGTGGGGCCGGGCAAATACAATGTGGTATTGGCCCTGGGCATCGTGTTCATCCCCTCCTTCGCCCGGGTCATGCGGACCCAGTTCGCCTCCCTCCGGGACGTGAACTACATCATCTCCGCCCGGCTGATGGGGGCCGGACAGCTGCGGATCATGACCGTCCACATGCTGCCCAACACCATGCGGACCCTGCTGCCCGCGCTGACCATCGGCTTCAACAACGCGGTGCTGGCGGAGGCCAGCATGAGCTATCTGGGCATCGGCGTCACCCCGCCGGACGCCTCCCTGGGCAACATGCTCCGGGACGCCCAGAGCGCCCTGGGCCGCGCCCCCTGGTATGCCATCCTCACCGGCGTGATGATCGCCCTGCTGGTCTTCGGCGTGGGGCTCATCGGCGAGGGGCTGCAAAAGCGGGATCAGGAGGTGGACTGAGATGCTGGACATTCAGGACCTCCATGTAAAATTCCACACCCGGGACCACGAGGCCGTGGGCGGCATCAACCTGCGCATCGACGACGGGGAGATTCTGGGCCTGGTGGGCGAGAGCGGCAGCGGCAAGAGCGTCACCGCCATGAGCATCGCCGGGCTGCTGCCCCGGAAACAGTGCGCCCTCCGGGGGGCCATCCTGCTGGACGGCCAGGACCTGCTGCTGGCGGACCGGAGCATCCTGCGCCGGATGCAGGGCAGCGCCATCGGCGTGGTGTTCCAGGAGCCGATGAGCAGCATGAACCCCCTGCTGCGGGTGGGCGTCCAGGTGGGCGAGGCCTTGCGCATCCACCGGAAGGACTTAAGCCCGGAGGCGCGGCGCGCGCTGGTGCTGCAGGCCATGGCGGACGTGGAACTGCCGAATCCGGAAGAGTGCTACCGGAAATACCCCCACGAGCTGTCCGGCGGCCAGCAGCAGCGGGCCATGATCGCGGCGGCCATCGTCAGCCGCCCCAGTCTGCTGCTGCTGGACGAACCCACCACGGCCCTGGACGTGACCATCCAGGCCCAGATCCTGGAACTGCTGAAAAAGCTGAATGCGGAGACGGGCATCAGTATGCTGTTCATCTCCCACAACCTGAACGTGGTGCGGAAGCTCTGCACCCGCGTGGCGGTGATGCAGAAGGGTCTGCTGGTGGAGACCGGCAGCACCGACGCGGTGTTCCACCACCCGCAGCACCCCTATACCCAGCGGCTGATCGCGTCCATCCCCACCCGCCACGGAAGGGAGGTGCGCTGACATGAACGAACACACGAAGCAGCAAAACTCCGACCTGGTGCTGGAGGTCCGGCACGTCAACGGCGGCTACCGGAAGGGCGGACTGCTGGGGCGCGGGGCCTTCAAGCAGATTTTGTTCGACGTGGACTTCCAGGTGCGCCACGGGGAGATTGTGGGCCTGGTGGGCGAGTCCGGCAGCGGCAAAAGCACGCTGGCCAAGCTGATTTTGGGCCTGCTCCGCCCGGAGTCGGGCCAGATCGTCCACCACACCCCCCGGCCCCAGATCATCTTTCAGGACCCCTACAGTTCCCTGAACCCGGCCTACGACGTGGAGTGGATTCTGGAAGAGCCTTTGAAGGTCTACGGCAAGTACGACCGGGCCGAGCGCAAGCGCCGGGTCCGGGACATCCTGGCCCGGGTGGAGCTGGACGAGCGCTTCCTCTCCTGCCGCCCGGACGAGCTCTCCGGCGGCCAGCGCCAGCGGGTCAGCATCGCCGCGGCCCTGATCCGCCGCCCCCGCTTCCTGATCGCCGACGAGCCGGTGAGCGCCCTGGACGTGACGGTCCAGGCCCAGGTGCTGCGGCTGATGCGCAATCTGCGGGAGGAACTGGATCTGAGTTACCTCTTCATCAGCCACGACCTGAACGTGGTCTACCAGATCTGCGACCGGGTGCTGGTCCTCAAGGGCGGCGTCATCGTCGAGCAGGGCGAGGTGGAAGAGGTGTTCCGGGCGCCGCAGCACGAGTACACGAAACGTCTGCTGGCGGCGGCGGAGTGAGCTTTTCCATTCTGATATGAGGTGCCAAATATGACCATCCGATACATTTCCGATCTGCACTTTGACCATGAGACCATTCTGGCCTTCGACAACCGGCCCTTCAACTCCGTGGCGGAGCTGGGCGAGGCGCTGATCAACCGCTGGAACGCGGTGGTGGGGCCGGAGGACCTGACCTGGATCCTGGGCGACTTCTGCCCCGGGGACGGGAAACGCTGGCGGGCGCTGCTGGAGCGGCTGAACGGCCGCAAGGCCCTGATCTGCGGCAACCACGACGCCCCGGCCAGCGTGGCGGCGGCCCGGGACCTGCTGGAGGACGTGGCGGAATACCGGGAGATTTTGGACTGCGGGCGGCATGTGGTCCTCTGTCACTACCCGATCCCCTCCTTCCACAACCACTACCAGGGCTGGGTCCACCTCTACGGCCACGTCCACAGCTCCTTCGAGTGGAACATCGCCGAACACAGCAAGCGGCTGCTGAAGAACCTCTATCTGCGTTCCGACGTGTGCCGCATGGCCAACGTGGGGGCCATGCTCCCCTATATGGACTACACGCCCCGGACGCTGGAGGAGCTGGAAGCGCAGCTCTGAGCGCCATGTGGCAGGAAATAATTTTTTCCTGCACCGGCTCCGAAAACCCGGCGAAAACCCTTGCAATTTCCGGGAAATATGTTATGATGACCGATAGATATTCTCATCCGGACCAGGTGGGACGGGCATCCAACTGGTCCAGGCCCGGGTCGGTCTCCGGGCGATACGAATCTGGAAAAGAAATTTTTACAGGAGGAAACAACACATGAAGAAGAAACTGCTCGCAATGCTCCTCGTGGTTGCTGTCATGGCGTCGTTTTTGGTCCTTCCCGCTCAGGCCCTGAGCGCCAAGGACTTTACCGACGTTCCGGCGGAAGCCTGGTTCTATGAGGACGTGGACTTCGTCACGACGCACGGCTACTTCATCGGCCGCGGCAATGGCATCTTTGCCCCGGACGACATGCTGACCCGTGAAGAGCTGGCCACCATCCTCGCCCGTCTGGACGGCGCGAACCTGAGCAACAACAACGTCAGCCCCTACAACGACGTGGAGGCCGGCCGTTGGAGCGCCGCCGCCATCCAGTGGATGAAGAACACCCGCCTCACCCAGGGCACCGGTGACGGCAACTTCAACCCCACCGGTCAGCTCACCCGTCAGGAGCTGGCGGTCTTCGTGGATCGCTTTGTCGATTACTACACCGCCCGCCACGGCTATCGGCTGGCGCCGAAGATGGTCGTGCCCGAGTTCCCCGATCTGGACGACGCGGACGACTGGGCCAAGGACTCCATCGAGACCGACCGGAAGAACGGTCTGATCTACGGTTTCCAGGACAACTGCTTCTATCCGAAGCTGACCTCCACCCGCGCCCAGATCGCGGCCATCATCCACCGTCTGGTGGTCGAGCTGCGCATCGTCGTCACGCCCACCACCACCGTCATCGTCACCTATGACCTCAACTGGCCGGCCGGCATCACCGGCGCGCCCACCAACGCGACCCGCTCCGGGACCACCTACACCCCCTACACCCCCAGCGCCGCTGAGACGCCCACCGGCTATGTCTTCGTCGGCTGGAACACCAAGGCCGACGGCACCGGTGAGGACCGCGAAGTTGGCACTTCCTACACCACCGCCACCAGCCTGACCATCTATGCCCAGTGGCTCGCCGAAGCGGACCTCATCGGCATGGGCGTCAAGGCCAGCATCGAAAACCAGGTCAAC
>JAFYIF010000076.1 GCA_017538775.1 Oscillospiraceae bacterium
CAGCTGGCGCTGCTGGCCCGGCGGCTGCGGGCGGCGGGGCGGCGCGTCCATGTCACGGCGGAACCCACCAACAGCGCCCTGGGGGGCCTGATCCGGGACAGCCTCAGCGGGAACCACCCCCGGGGACCGGAGGAACTGGCGGCCCTGTTCCTGGCCGACCGCATCGCCCACAATGCCGACCCCATCCGGGGCTTCGGGCGGCTGCTGGACGCGGGGGAGGACGTGCTGTGCGACCGCTATGACTACTCCTCCTTCGCCTACCAGGGGGCGGAGACCGACCTGGACTGGGTGCTGGAGATGCACCTGCGCTGCCCGGCGATCCGCCGCCCGGACCTCTGCGTCTTTCTGGACTTGGAACCGGCGGCGGCGGTGGCCCGCATCTGGCAGGGACGGGACAACCTGGAGGTCTTTGAAAATGAGGCCAAGCTGGCCGCCGCCCGGGCGCGGTACTTCCATGTGTTCGAGCTGCTGCGCGCCCGGGGGGAGCGCATCTGCGTGGTGGACGCGGACGCCACGGAGGCGGAAGTCCACCGCCGGGTCTGCGCCGCGGTGGAACCGCTGCTGGAGGCGTGACAGTCAGGCGATATAGAACGGAACTCGGGAGCGGGAAGGGCAAGGCGCCCCCTTTGCGGGGACATGGCTTGCCCTTTTTCGCGTCCCGCCGCCGCCCTGGCGGCCCGATGAGCCCCCAAACCCGGCGTTCATAAATTGTTTACTTCTGAATTAGCACTCTCCTCTTGACAGTGCTAATTTTCGTGCTATAATAAAGCCATAAACAGAGGAACGAAGAGCGAACGCGAAAGACCCTCCGTCCCGATGTCAAAGTACCACTGGAATGACAGATCAAAAGGAGGAATTGATTTATGCTGCCGAGTATTTTTGGTGAGAATTTGTTTGACGATTGGTTCAGCTTCCCGAACTTCCCCGAGGTGCGGGACATCGAGCGCAAGCTCTATGGCCGCCGCGCTGCCCACGAGATGAAGACCGACGTGCGGGAGCACGAGAACGGCTTCGAGGTGGACATCGACCTGCCCGGCTACCAGAAGGATGAGATCGCCATTCACCTGGAGAAGGGCGTCCTGACCGTCAGCGCCGAGAAGCAGCTGGACAAGGAGACCGAGAACAAGGCCGGCCGCGTCATCCGGCAGGAGCGCTATGTGGGCGCCATGCAGCGCAGCTTCTATGTGGGCGAGTACGTCACCGACGAGGACATCAGCGCCAAGTTCGAGAACGGCGTGCTGCGCCTGAACATCCCCAAGAAGGACCAGCCCAAGCTGCCCGAGCGCAAGACCATCGCCATCGAAGGCTGAGCTTTCCACAGAGTTTCCCAAGGTGCCCCGCTTTTTCGGCGGGGCATCTTTTTCCTGTCAGGACGACTTGCATTTCCTGCCTTTACGGGCTATACTGGTCGTGCAGAGAAGGAGGTGTCTGGCTTGGCAAGCAAAGTTTTGAATTTTAAGATGGACGAAGCGGAGATCCTGGATCTGAAACAGGTGGCGGGTGTATTTCACCTTTCTGTGACGGAACTGGTGAGAGAGGCGATCCGTGCGTATCTGCTTGAGATGAAACAGGACCCTTTCTACCGCCTGACTGCCCAGGTGCAGGAGGCGTCCCCAGAGGAATCGGAGGAGATCCTCGGGGAACTGGACCGTATGACGGACGAGGACCTGCGCATCGCTTCCAGCAAACGCTTTACCCTGTGAGCGGAGGCGGGCGATGGGACGGAGAGAAGCCTTCCAATACGAGATCCAGTACACCACGGCGGCGGAAAAGTTTTTCAAAAAACAGGAGTCGGTCCGCAGCCAGTTTGAGGACGCCGTCCGGGAACTGCTGCTGGGCGAACACCCGGAGCGCGTGGATGTCAAGCGCATCCGGGGAAAGCGGCAAGACTGCTATCGCATCCGTCTGGGGAATTACCGCGTGGTGTATGCCCTCATCCACGGGAAAATCGTGGTCATTCAGACCCTGTTGGCCGGTCCTCGCGGGGATGTGTACAAGAAAATGAGCGGGATCAAATAAGCGTTCCATGGGACTATTTTGACGATTGTGTACCGTCCAGCCGCCGCAGCTGCGTATTGCCAAGCGCGGCGGCTTGTGCTATAATAAGCTGATTTTTTGTACACGCGGGTGAAAACGGGAGGCAGTATGTGGATTTCTGACAAATGGCGCGACTTTGAGCTCATCGACTGTTCCGGCGGCGAGAAGCTGGAGCGTTGGGGGGAGCGCATCCTGATCCGTCCCGACCCGCAGGCCATCTGGAAGACGCCCCGGCGCAGCGCGCTCTGGGACCGGGCCGACGCCCGTTACCACCGCAGCAGCAGCGGCGGCGGAGCCTGGGACAAACACGGCCTGCCGGAATCCTGGGAGGTGGGCTACGGCCCGCTGCGCTTCCGGGTGAAGCCGATGAACTTCAAGCACACCGGCCTGTTCCCGGAACAGGCCACAAACTGGGACTATATCATGGAAAGGATCTCCGCCGCCGGGCGGCCCATCCGGGTGCTGAACCTCTTCGGCTACACCGGCGCGGCCACGGTGGCGGCGGCCAGGGCGGGCGCTTCCGTCTGCCATGTGGACGCGGCCCGTGGCATGGTGGCCTGGGGCAAGGAGAACGCGGAAGCCAGCGGCGTCCGGGACAGGCCCATCCGCTGGATCGTGGACGACTGCGCCAAGTTCGTCCAGCGGGAGCTCCGGCGGGGCAGCCGCTACGACGCCCTGATCATGGACCCGCCCAGCTACGGGCGCGGCCCCGGCGGGGAGGTCTGGAAGCTGGAGGACAGCCTCTGGGACTTCGTCAGCCTCTGCGCGGGCGTGCTCAGCGACGAGCCACTGTTCGTCCTCATCAGCTCCTACACCACCGGCCTGAGCGCCAGCACCGTGGGCTATGTGGCGGACAGCATCTTCACGAAAAAATTCGGCGGCCACAGCGAGAGCCGGGAGCTGGGCCTGCCGGTGACCGAAAGCGGTCTGTGCCTCCCCTGCGGCGCCAGCTGCCGCTGGGAGCGTTGAAAAAGCGGCTGAGCGGAGTTTGTTGCGATGAGCGTACCGATCCTACAACTGGATAACGTCAGCTATACCTATGAGGAGGCCCGACGCCCGGCGCTGGACGGCGTGTCCCTGACGCTGCAGGCGGGGGACTTCGTGGCGGTGCTGGGGCACAACGGCAGCGGCAAAAGCACGCTGGCCAAGTGCCTGAACGCGATTTTGCGCCCCACGGCGGGGCGCGTGCTGGTGGACGGCATGGACACCGCCGACCCGTCCCGGCTGCTGGACATCCGGCGCACGGTGGGCATGGTGTTCCAGAACCCGGACAACCAGATCGTTGCCTCCGTGGTGGAGGACGACGTGGCCTTCGCGCCGGAGAATCTGGGCGTGGAGCCCCGCGAGATCCGGGTCCGGGTGGACGAGGCGCTGCGGCAGGTGGGGATGTATGAGTTCCGCCTCCACGCGCCCCACCTCCTGTCCGGCGGCCAGAAACAGCGCATCGCCATCGCCGGGGTGCTGGCCATGCGGCCCCGCTGCATCGTCCTGGACGAGCCCACCGCCATGCTGGACCCGGTGGGGCGGCGGGAGGTGCTGAGCGCAGTGCGCCAGCTGCGGCGCAGCAGCGGCATGACCGTGGTGCTCATCACGCACCACATGGAGGAGTGCATCTACGCCGACCGGCTCATCGTCATGTCCGAGGGCCGCATTGCCATGGACGGCAGCCCCCGGGCAGTGTTCTCCCAGGTGGAGGCCCTGCGGGCGCTGGGCCTGACCGCGCCGGAGACGGTGTCCCTGCTGCATAGCCTCCGGGCGGAGGGCTGGGACCTGCCCCTGGACGCGCTGCGGGTGGAGGACTGCGCCGAGGCCATCGCCGCATACCTGCGCCGTCCCCGGGGGACGGACACGGATTTGGAGTAAGAGACAAGATGCCGATTCTGGAGACGCGGGCCCTGAGCCATGTTTACAGCCAGGGCACGCCATTTGAAAAAACTGCGGTCCACGACATCTCCCTTGCCGTCGAGGAGGGGGAGCTTGTGGGCGTGATCGGACACACGGGCAGCGGGAAGTCCACCTTCATCCAGCACCTCAACGGGCTGCTGAAACCCAGCGCCGGACAGGTGCTGTTCCGGGGGCAGGACATCCACGCGGACAAGGCCGCGCTGCGGGCCGTGCGCTTCGGCGTGGGGCTGGTGTTCCAGTACCCGGAGTATCAGCTGTTTGAAGAGACGGTGTTCCGGGACATCGCCTTCGGCCCGAAAAACATGGGGCTGGACGAGGCGGAGATCCGGGAGCGGGTCTACGAGGCCGCAAGCTTCGTGGGCGTGGGCGACGGGCTGATGGAGACCAGTCCGCTGGAGCTCTCCGGCGGCCAGAAGCGCCGGGTGGCCATCGCGGGGGTCATCGCCATGCGCCCCCGGGTGCTGATTCTGGACGAGCCCACCGCCGGGCTGGACCCCGCCGGGCGGGAGAGCATCCTGGGCAACATCAGCGCCTTTCAGCGCAGCACCGGCGCGGCCGTGCTGCTGATCAGTCACAGCATGGACGACATTGCCCGCTTCGCCCGGCGGCTGGTGGTGTTCCACGAGGGGCGCCTGGTGATGGACGACAGCCCCGCCCGGGTCTTTGACCGGGCCGACGAGCTGAAGGAGATGGGCCTCACGGTCCCCATGGCTACGGAGATTGCCCTGGCCCTGCGGCGGCGGGGTGTTCAGCTGCCGGAGAGCGTCTACACGGTGAAATACCTGAAAAAGCTGCTCCTGGAGCGCCGGGGGGAGGCGCGGCCATGCTGAAGGACATCACCCTGGGCCAGTATTTCCCCGGCGACACCCTGATCCACCGGCTGGACCCCCGGACCAAGCTGATCTGGCTGGTGGGCTACATCACGGCATTGTTTCTTGCCACCAACGTCTGGGGCTATGTGCTGATGCTGGCGGTGCTGGTGCTGGAGGCCGCCCTGGGCCACATCCGGCCCAAAACTCTGCTTTCCGGACTGAAACCCCTGATTTTTATCGTGATCTTCACCGCCGTCATCAATCTGTTTTACGGCAGCGGAGAAGCGCTTTGGGAATGGTGGATCTTCCGCATCACGGCGGACGGCATCCGCCGGGCGGTCTTCATGGCGTCGCGCATCATGCTGCTGATCTGCGGCAGCTTCCTGCTGACCTATACCACTTCGCCTCTCCAGCTCACCGACGGGCTGGAACGGCTGCTGGGACCGCTGAAAAAGCTGCGCGTCCCGGTCTCGGAGCTGGCGATGATGATGAGCATCGCCCTGCGCTTCATCCCCACACTCATCGAGGAGACGGACAAGATCATGTCCGCCCAGAAAGCCCGGGGCGCCAGCTTCGACACCGGCAAGCTGACGGAGCGGGCCAGGGCCCTGGTGCCGCTGCTGATCCCCCTCTTCGTCAGCGCCTTCCGCCGGGCCGATGAGCTGGCCACGGCCATGGAGTGCCGCTGCTACCACACGGGCGGGGCGCGCACGCGCATGAAGCAGCTGGTCTTCGCCCGGCGGGATGTTGTGGCACTGCTGGTGTTGGCGGTGCTGGTGGCGGTTGCGATTGTGCTGCGGCATGTCGGAGTCTGAGGGTGCGTCCATGAGAAACATCGCATTGAAACTCTGCTATGACGGCACGGCCTACCACGGCTGGCAGGTGCAGAAAACCGACGTGTCCGTGGCCGAGACGCTGGAGCAGGCGCTGCAAAAGGTCTGCGGCCACCCGCTGCGGGTGGTGGGCTGCGGGCGCACGGACGCGGGGGTGCATGCGCTGCGCTACTGCGCCAACTTCCGCACGGACTGCGCGATCCCCATCGACCGGGTGGCCCTGGCGGTGAACACCCGGCTGCCGGCGGACATCGCCGTGCTGGACGCCTGCGAGGCCGGGCCGGACTTCAACGCCATCGGCTCCTGCATCCAGAAGGAGTACGTCTACCGCATCCTGAACCGCCGCATCCGGGACCCCTTCCTCCGCAGCCGGGTCTGCTTTTATCCGCCCCGGCTGGACCTGGGGCGCATGGAGCGGGCCGGGCGCGCCTTTGAGGGCGTTCACGACTTCGCCGCCGTGCGCTCCGTGGGCACGGAGACCCGGACCACGGTCCGGACCGTCCACTGGTGCCGCACGGAGCGGGAGGGAGAACAAGTGAGCGTCTACGTCTGCGCGGACGGCTTTCTATACAACATGGTGCGCGCCATTGTGGGCACCATGGTCTACGCCGCCATCGGCAAGCTGGAGCCGGAGGAGATCCCCCGGCTGCTGGAGACCCGGGACCGCCGCCTCACCGGTCCCACCATGCCCCCCCAGGGGCTTTACCTGAACCGCATCTGGTACGACGGCCCGGTGGGAGAGATGATGGAGAGCTGAGCGCTTCGATACATCTTTGAAGCCGTGGCACGGTATACTTTTTTACACACGACAGGGACAGGGATGAAGCCATGGATGACAACAAGTCCTTCTCCGGCGGCGTATCGACGGGGAAACGAAACCGAAAGACCAGGCTCCGAAGACTGCTGGCGGGCCTGACCACGCTGCTGCTGGTGTTGGCGGCGCTGCTGGTCTTCGCGCTGCGGGACCGCTTCAGCAGCGAGCGCCTGCGGGAGACCTTCGGCCAGAGCGTGGAGAACACGATCCAGAGCGAGCCGTACACCTATGAGATGGGGAGCGGGCAGGTCTTCGCGGCGGCGGGCAACGGCTTCGCCGTGGCCTCCTCCTCCGCGCTGGAATACCTGGACCGGGACGGCCGGGCGCTCTACAAGCAACTGGTGAGCTACGGTCAGCCGGCGGTCTTCGCTTCCGCCAACGGGGTGCTGTTCTGCGACCTGGGCACGGAAAACCTGGTCTGGCTGGACGCGGAGGGCAAGCCCCTCAGCCTCAGCCCCGCCGGGGAGGTGCTGACGGCCAGCATGAACGCCCGCGGCTATGTGGCGCTGGTCACCGCCGAGGCGGGCTACAAGGGCAAGGTCACGGTCTACGACGCCACGGCCAAAGCCCGCTACGCCTGGTGGTCCGGCTCCGGCTATGTGCTGGCCGCCCGACTCAGCCCCGACTGCCGGATTTTGGCGGCCCTCTGCGCGGAGGAGAGCGGCGGAAAGCTGCATCTGTTCCGCCTGGACAGCGAGACGGAGCTGGCCGCAGCCGAATTCCCCGACGAGCTGCCCTTCGACCTGGATTTCCTGGGCAACGACAGCCTCTGCGCCGTCAGTCAGGAGGGCCTGCGCTTTCTGGGCCTGGACGGGACGCTGCGGGAGGGCTTCGACTTCGGGGACTATTTCCTGATGGACTATGAATTCGGAGAGAGCTTCGCGGTCTGCTACGTCAGCGCCTACCGGGGCGGCGGAGGCGGCTTCCTGGAGAGTTTCAGCCCCGCCGGGGAACTGCTGGCCGTGAAGGAACAGGACCGGGACATTCTGAGCCTCTCCGCCTCCGGCCGCTCCCTGCTGACCATGAGCGGCGGCGGCTGGACGGTCTACAGCCCGGAGTTGAACGTCCAGCGCGCCAGCGCCTCGCTGCTCACCGCCCGCCGCGCCCTGCTGCGGACCGACGGCAGCATCCTGCTCCTGGGCTCCTATGCCGCGGAGCGGGTCCGATAAAAAACAAAAGCGGGCTGTGTGGCCCGCGGAACAAAAGAGAATCTTTCATGAGCGGCATCCGGCGTCCCGGATGCGTGGGGGGACAGCTATGAAAACAGTCATTGACATCATTCTCATCGCCATCGTGGTCATTTGCGTCTGGACCGGCTACAAAAAGGGTCTGCTGATGGGCATCGGCGGAATTCTGGCCATCATCATCGCCATCTACGGCGGCAATCTGCTGGCCAACGTCTTTTCCTACGACCTGGAGCCGACGCTGCGTCCCTTCCTGAACGGCTACGCCGAGGGCGTGGTCAGCGACGGGGACTCCGGCGTGCGGACGCTGCTGGGCTGGGACCACTATGACTACTCCATGGACGACCTGCTGAGTCAGCATCCCGACCGCCAGCAGGAGTTCTGCCGCATCTGCTATGAGGCCATGGGCTTCGACACCGCCACGTCCGAGAGCATGGCCGAGCGGGCCGTCACCTACGCGCATGAGAGCGGCGGCTCCGTCACCGGGGCCATGAAGCACATCCTCAGCCAGTCGGTGAGCTATGTCAGCATCTTCATCCTGACGGCCCTGCTGATCCTGATCGTCCTGACGGTGCTGGGCAATCTGCCGAACCTGAGCTACAAGATCCCGAATCTGGACCTGCTCAACGACATCGGCGGCGCGGTGGCGGGGCTGTTCACCGGCCTGCTGTTCTGCGTGCTGCTGGTCTGGGCGCTGAAATTTATGGGGATGCTGCTGGGCGGCGCGCTGCAGGAGTCCTGGATCGGCGGGCTGCTGCTGCGGAAGAATTACTTACTGAACTACCTGGGCATCTGACCGCGGCTTTGGCTGCGGCATGGAATAGGAGAACGCTATGGAACCTGTGATCTGTTCCCGCTGCAAGAAAAATGTGGCGGTGATCTTCATCACGAAAATCGAAGGGAACAAGACGAAGAATGAGGGCCTGTGCCTGAAATGCGCCCGGGAGCTGCACATCAAGCCCGTGGACGACATGATCGGGCGCATGGGCCTGACGGACGAGGACATCGAGTCCCTGCAGGGGGACGTGAGCAGCTTCATGAACGAGGGCCTCAGCGCCCTGCAGAGCATGGCGGAGAGCGCCGAGGAGGACAGCGAGGAGGACGAGGGCAAGACCGCCACCTTCCCCTTCCTGAGCCGCCTGATGGGCCAGTCCGGCCGGGACAGCGAGAGCGTCGCCCCCACGGACAGCGCCCCCAAGCCGGAGCAGTCCCACCCCCAGAACGCCCGCAGCGCCAAGAAGAAGTTTCTGGACAACTATTGCATCCACCTGACCGACCGGGCCAGGCAGGGCAAGCTGGACGCCATGGTGGGGCGGGCGGAGGAGTTGGAGCGGGTGATCCAGATCCTGAACCGCCGCCAGAAGAACAACCCCTGCCTGATCGGAGAGCCCGGCGTCGGAAAGACCGCCATCGCCG
>JAFYIF010000077.1 GCA_017538775.1 Oscillospiraceae bacterium
CGCGGCCCGGCGACGAAGGGGTTCAGCCCGCTCTTGCTGAACCGAAGATACACGTCGTAATCGCCGGGCGCGGGCAGGGTGAAGTAGACCGCGGGCCAGCTTTCGCTTTCCGGGGCCAGCTCCGCGCCGAAGCTCTTCCCGCCGTCCAGCGAGACGGCGACGGTGCCGCCCTGGTAGGCCTTGGGATAGAGGATCGCCCCCACGGTGTCGTAGACGGTCTCCTCCGTGACGTTGTCGATGTCCAGCCGGAAGCCGGGTTCCGGGTTATATAGCGGCAAATCCAGCGGCTCGCTGGCTTCCTTGTAGCCGCCGAGGCCGCCCTCGTCGTCATGCAGGATCTGGAAGCGGACAAGCTCCGCGTCCGGCGGGATCTCGCTGCGTGTCACATCCCATTCATAGCGCCCGGTCTCGGCGTTCCAGGCCATCTTGCGGAGCGAATCGGTCGGATAGACGTTCCCGCTTCCCGTGTCGGTGTAGCAGAAAGAGAGGTACATGCCGCAGCCCTGCGCCCCGGAGACATAGAAGCGGTACAGCGTCTCCGCCGCGCCGGAAACCGTGACGCCTCCCTCGGTTCTCCCGATCTCCTGCCCGGTGGCAGGATCGACGCAGCCGGGGTTTGTCGGCGTCAGGGCCTTTTCGGGGATGTAATCCACCAGATACGGCCCGACCTTCACGGTCCGCAGACCGTCCTTGTAGAAGGTGGCCCAGATGCGTTTCACGCCGTATTCCGGGGTGGCGTTCTTCCGCAGATAGACCATCTGCTTTTGTCCCTCATAGGTGACATAGCGCTCATAGCCCGTTCCGCCGATATCGTCGGAGAAGACCACTTCGCCGCCGGCGTAGCTGCCGGGGAAGATCGTGAACCAGATGTGGGGCAGATAGGTGCGGCTCATGCCCAGCTCCGCGTTGTAGTAGTCGCCGCTGAGCGTCGGCATGACCTCCGGGGCCTCGCCCGTCTCCGGTGCCTTGAAGATGCAGTAGTAGGGCGTGGGGACGGAGACGTTGGTCCCGAAGGGCGCGCCCTCAAAATCGCCGTAGTCCGTGCGGAAATAGGGCCGTCCATTGCCGTCGTACCGCAGCGCCCCGTCGCCGTCATGGTTCAGATGGGTGGCCTCGTCGAAGAAATACTGGGGATAGCGGCCCCGGTCGGTGAAATACAGGTCGCCCCAGATCATCGCACTGCCGTTTACGCCGTCGCCGAAATCAAAGCGCACCAGCCGGTAGCCGTTTTCATCCGCTTCCGAGACCTCGGAGGCGGAATATTCATGGACGAGTTCTTCCTGCTCGTCCTCCCCCTCGATCCACTCCGTCCAGGTATAGAGATAGGCCGACGGGTCGTCGGGCAGGCGGAAGCCGCTGAAGCGCAGGGTCATGCTGCGGATCGTGTCGTCCGCGCCCTCTTCGTAGTCATAGACCTGCATGGTGGAGACCAGCGCATAGGGCGTCTGGCCGCTGATGTGGGTCAGGGGGATCACCGCAAAGGGCTCGCCCCTGACATGGATGTCCAGCGCCGTGTCGTTGCTCGGGACGAAGATCGGCACGGTGTACCAGAAGACCCGGCCGTCGTTGCCTTCGCTGTCCACGTCGCCGTAGACGTGCTTTTCGATGCTCCCCATCAGCCGCACGCCGAGCAGCTCGATCTCCTCCGGTTCCAGCTCCTCATAACCGTACAGCGTCAGCTCGTGCCGGGAGCCGCTGTCGCTCACCGGGATGAAGTATTCGATGGCTTCCTCATAGTCCCAGGCGTTGAGGTTCATGGCCCGGACCATCAGACGGGTTTTGAGAAACGCGGCGTCCATACCGTGTTCGTCCCCAATTTCCTCCCGCGCACCGGGGTACTCGCCAAAGACCCAGTCGCTGATCTGCGCCGCCCCGGCGCCGGAGAGGTTGACGTTGTTGAAATACATCGGGTCTGTGGTAATAAGCCCCTCGGCTTCCGCCCCGGGTCCGTCCCTCTGCTCCGTCACCTCGGGCGCGTGGAAGGTGACCGCCATCGGCGCCTCCGCCGGCGGCCCTTCCTCCGCAGTCTCCGCCGGTTCCGCCCTCACGGGCAGCGGCACGGCGCTGAGAGAGAGCAGCAGCGCGAGCAGCAGGCTCAAAAGTTTCTTCGTCATCATCTTGTCCTCCTTTTTTTGTCGAATCTGACCGGATTTTTCGCGGTTTCCTCTGCTTCCTTTATATAGTATCATCATATCATGACAGGAAGAAAAAGCAAGCGGGAATTTTTGCACCCGGTCCGGCGCGGGGGAGGGGAGGCCCTTTCGCGTAGCTTCCGGACCCTTGTCGGCGCGAACGCTTGCAATCCGGGATATGTTCGGGTAAAATAAGGGCAAGAACACACGGAATGGAGGCTACTCTTATGATGACCGCCGATCGAAACGCGCCGTCCGGCGCGGAATACCTGCCCTATGCCCGGCGCGAGGGCAACGAGTCCATCGTCTATTTCACCCGCGACCTGAGCCCGGAGGGGCTCATCCGGGCCTATCAGCGCGTCCGGGGCAACATCTCCGGCCGCGTGGCCGTCAAGCTGCACACCGGCGAGCCCCACGGCCCCAACATCATCCCGCCCGCCTGGGTCAAGGTCTTCCTGGAGCGGGAACTGCCCGGGGCCACCGTCATCGAGACCAACACCTTCTACGACGGGGACCGCTACACCACGGAGCAGCACCGCCGGACCCTGGCGGTCAACGGCTGGACGGACTTCACCACCGTGGACATCACCGACGAACACGGCACGGTGATGCTGCCGGTCCGGGGCGGCAAGTGGTTCACCGAAATGAGCGTCGGGAAAAGCCTGCCGGACTATGACTCCCTGGTGGCCCTGACCCACTTCAAGGGCCACGTCATGGGCGGCTTCGGCGGCAGCAACAAGAACATCGGCATTGGCTGCGCCGACGGGCGGATCGGCAAGGGGATGATCCACGCCAAGAACGGCAACGACTGGGGCGTGGTGAAGGAGGAGCTGATGGAGAAGATCAGCGAGTCCACCAAGGCCACCATCGACTATTTCGGCAAGCGGGCGGTCTATGTCAACGTGCTGCGGAACATCTCCGTCTCCTGCGACTGCGAGGGCGTGAACGCCCAGCCCGTGGTGACGCCCAACATCGGCATCGTGGCCAGCACCGACATCCTGGCGGCGGACCAGTGCAGCGTGGACCTGGTCCTCTCTCTGAAAGAACCGGACCGGCACGCGATGGAGGAGCGGATGCGCAGCCGCCACGGCTACCGGCAGCTCAGCTATATGAAGGAGCTGGGCATGGGGAACGACCGCTATGTTCTCATCGACATCGACCACGCGGACGAGCGCATCACGCCCAAGCAGGCCGTGGTGGGCGTCCGCCCCTTCCGCAGCTGAGGCCGGAGCTTTGCAAAGAAACGAAGCCATGTTTCAGTTGATCCGAACCGAGGGCCTCGCCCGGCGCGGCAGCTTTTCCACGCCCCACGGCCTGGTCCAGACGCCGGTGTTCATGAACGTGGGCACCCAGGCCGCCATCAAAGGCGGCCTGAGCGCCTGGGACCTGGAGCGCATCGGCTGCCAGGTGGCGCTGTGCAACACCTACCACCTTCACGTCCGCCCGGGGGACACGCTGATCCGGGAACTGGGGGGGCTCCACAAGTTCATGACCTGGGACGGCCCCATGCTGACGGACAGCGGCGGCTTCCAGGTCTTCTCCCTGGCCCAGCTCCGCCAGATCCGGGAGGAGGGCGTCTCCTTCCACTCCCACATCGACGGGGCGAAGATCTTCATGGGGCCGGAGGAGAGTATGCGCATCCAGAGCAATCTGGGCAGCGACATCGCCATGGCCTTTGACGAGTGCGTCAAGATCCCCTCGCCCTATGCCTATGTGAAGGACGCCTGCGACCGGACTGCCCGCTGGCTGGCCCGCTGCAAGGCGGCGCTGGCGGCATACAACAGCGCCTCCGACGCGGTGAACCCGGGTCAGCTGCTGTTCGGCATCAACCAGGGGGCGGTGTTCCACGACCTGCGCATCGCCCATATGCAGCAGATCGCGGAGCTGGACCTGCCCGGCTACGCCATCGGCGGCCTGGCGGTGGGGGAGACCCATCAGGAGATGTATGACACCATCGAAGCGGTGGAGGAATATATGCCCCGGGACAAGCCCCGCTATCTGATGGGCGTGGGCACTCCCTCCAACATCATAGAGGCCGTGGCCCGGGGAGTGGACTTTTTCGACTGCGTGATGCCCTCCCGCAATGGGCGGCACGGACACCTGTTCACCTGGGACGGCATCCGGAACATCCACAACCAGCGCTACGCCCGGGACTCGGAGCCCATCGAGCCGGGCTGCGGCTGCCCCACCTGCCGTCGCTATTCCAGGGCCTATCTCCGCCACCTGGTGAAGGCCCAGGAACCCCTGGCCCTGCGGCTGCTGGTGCTGCACAACCTCTATTTTTACAACGAACTCCTGCGGCGTATCCGCGAGGCCCTGGACGAGGGGCGCTTTGCGGCCTTCCGCCGGGAGTACAGCGAAAAACTTTCCCGTCGGATTTGAAAACTTCTTGCAATTGCCGCGCAAAACCGATATACTGCTTTTTAATCGAATCACACACAGGAGGTTTCTACATGAAAAAAAGCCTGAAAAAGCTGCTGGCTTCGGCTCTGGCCCTGGCTCTGGCTCTGGTCCTGGCCGTCGGCGCCTTCGCCGAGGAGGCTGTGACCACCACCGCCGCGTCTGCGGACACCGCCAGCGCGGGTCTGTTCGGCAACGCCATGCCCCTGATCATGATCGTCGTGCTGATCGCCGTGTTCTACTTCTTCATGATCCGCCCGGAGCAGAAAAAGCGCAAGGCCGCCGAGGAGATGCGCAGCAATCTCGGCGTCGGCGACAAGATCACCACCATCGGCGGCATGGTCGGCAAGATCGTGGACATCAGCAACGACCTGATCACCTTCGAGACCGGAGAGGATCGCGTCCGCATCCAGGTCACCAAGTGGGCCATCTCCACCAACAGCATCCAGAAACAGGAAGAAAAATCCTGAGCGTCCCGCATGGAACAGCGCCTCCCCGAATAAGCTTGAGCAAAGCTTGATTCGGGGAGGTTCTTTTTATGTCGGAGAAGGGGATGCGAACGGACGGCCTGCCCTGGCCGCGCCTGCTGGCAGCCGGGGCTGCGGGGCTGCTGTGCGCGCTGGGGCTGATTTTGCTCCTGGCGCTGCTGGGAGCGGACGGGCTCATCGGCTCCGGGCGGGAGGGCCTGGCGGTCAGGGGCGCGCTGCTGCTGGGGACGGCGCTGGGGGCGGGTCTGGCCTGCAGGGGGGCAGGGGAGGGGAGGGCGGCAGCGGCGGCCATCGCCGGCGGGGTCGTGCTGGTCTTCGTTTTGCTGCTGAGTCTGCTGGTCCCGGGGGCCGGGCTGTTCCGCCTGGCTACGCTGAAGAATCTACTCTGCGTAATCGCCGGGAGCGCGCTCGGCTGCGCGCTGCGCCCCGGACGCCGGAGGCGTCGGAGAAGGCGAAGCTGAGATTACTCTTTGTTATCAGTCCGTCGGGTTTACATAAGTTGCAGGTGATTACCAATATCTTGTTGTTTACGCACCGTATAGCACTATATCTGGGTTGATTCCAGCGCAAAGCGCGTCGAAGCGGCGTTTTCCGTTTCGTGGTAGACATAAAACGATTGACATAATATTTTGGCATAATCCACAAAAATTTTTTTCTTCCCGCAAAACGCTTGATTGAGCGGGTGAGTTGTATTATATTGTCCATGCGACATGGTTATGTAAAGCGGCTGCGCCGCAAAGGGTTCTCGATGATGCATCTGCACCGTTCCGCTTCTCCACAGGCCACTCGCCCCCGCCGCCCGGACGCGGGCGCATCGCCGCTGGGTGAGCGGCTGGTTTTTTCCTGCTGTCTCCTGGGCGTCCTGAGCGGCGCGATGGTGGGGCTTTTCTCGCCCGGCGGCGCGCTGACCCTGGGCGCGCTCCGCCTGGGGGCCTTTTCGCCGATCTCCGGCGGCTTTCCCGGCTATGTGCTGGGCATCGGCGCCTGGTTTCTGTTGCCGGTTCTGGGCGGCACCAGCTATCTGGGCTTTCTTCTGGCGCTGCTGGCCTCCTTTTTCAGCGCCTTCCGCCTGAGCTGCTCCGTCGCCGCATCCTTCGTCTCCGCTTCGTATCCCGGACTCTGGGAGGCCCTGCTGCGCTATGGGGTCCCGGCCCTGCTGGTCGGCCCGTTCCTGCTGGCCGCCGCCGGAGCCGGTTTCCGCGCCGCCCGGCGGCTCTGGCAGCTCCGCTTCCGCGCTTCCGCGGTGCAGAAGGCCGGGCGCTTGCTCCCGCTGACGCTCTGTTCTGCGGCCTCGGTGCTGCTGGCCGCGGCCTACTGCGCCTATCTCCTGCCCCTGCTGCTGCCCTGAACTTTGTACCAAGGAGGTGTCCCGCTTGAGAGATGCAACCTGCTATTCCAGATATGAGAGCTATCTGCGGGACGTGAAGCGCGCATCTCCCAACACCCTCTGCTCCTACCTCCGGGACATCCGCCAGCTGGGGGACTATCTGGATACCCACAGCGCCTGCGGCTACGCCGACGCGGACGAGCAGGCCCTGCGCGCCTACATCGCCTTTCTGCGCGCCGGGGGCAAATCCGTCTCCACCGTGTCCCGGGCCATCGCCTCCATCAAGAGTTTCTACGCCTTTCTGGAGGAACAGGGCCTGCGGACCGGGAACCCCAGCGGCGTGCTGGTGCCGGACAAGTCCACGCAGAAGCTGCCGCAGATCCTCAGCAGCCGGGAGGTGGAGCTGTTGCTGGAGCAACCGGTCTGCGTGGACCCCAAGGGCTACCGGGACCGGGCGATGCTGGAACTCCTGTACGCCACGGGCATCCGGGTCAGCGAGCTGATCAGCCTGAACCTGGAGGACCTGAACCTCCCCGCCGGGATCGTCACCTGCCATGGCCGGGAACACGACCGGGCCATCCCGCTCTATCCCGCCGCCATCCGCGCCCTGGGCGAGTACACCGCGTTCATTCGCCCCCGGATGATCGCCTCCCCGGAGGAACGGGCGCTGTTCGTCAACGTCAGCGGCGAGCGCATGAGCCGCCAGGGCTTCTGGAAGCTCATCAAGTATTACCAGGCCAAGGCGGGCATCGAGAAGGACATCACCCCCCACACCCTGCGCCACTCCTTCGCCGCCCATCTGCTGGAAAACGGCGCGGACCTGCGCAGCATCCAGGAGATGCTGGGCCACGCGGACATCTCCTCCACGCAGATCTACTCCCAGCTGGTCAAAAAGCAGTTGAAGGACGTGTACAACAAAGCCCACCCCAGGGCCTGAGGCTTTCCAAAAACCATCGGGACCGCTCCGGCGCAAAACGCGCTGGGGACGGCCCCGCTTTTTTGCGCCCGGCCGTATCTTCCCGCCCGGTTCCGGGAAAACTGGGCCTGAGGTGATATAAAATGGCAAAGCGCAAAAGCAAACAGATCCCCCGCGACAAGCGGAAGACCGGCAGCGAG
>JAFYIF010000078.1 GCA_017538775.1 Oscillospiraceae bacterium
AAAAACTCCGCTTCCGGGCGGAGTTTTTTGCATGGTTTGGGCAGGGTTTGCGCAAACTGCTTTTTGAAAGGAGCGTGCGCGCATGAAGATGAGTCCACAGGAATATGGGCGCTATGTAAACAGGACCATGCCCAAGTCCCCCCTGGGGCCGGACATGGCAAAGGCTTTCGGGATCGGGGGAGCGATTTGCTGCCTGGGGCAGGGCTTTCTGGACCTCTACACCGCCCTGGGGGCGGAGCGGGAGGCGGCGGGGGCCTGGGTCTGCGTGACCATGGTGCTGCTGGGCGTGCTGCTGACGGCCTTCGGGGTCTATGACCGCCTGGCCCGACACGCCGGGGCCGGGACGCTGGTGCCCATCACCGGCTTTGCCAACGCCGTGGCCTCCCCGGCCCTGGAGTTCCGGACCGAGGGCTATATCACCGGCACGGCGGTGAAGATGTTCACCATCGCCGGGCCGGTGATCGTCTACGGCATCGTCGCCAGCGTGGTGTACGGGGCGGTGCTGATGCTGTTTGGATGAGCGGGGAGCGGCTCAGGCCCGGTGCCCGCCCACCTGTTGGTTGCGCTCTCTGGCGGTGGCGCCCTGTTCGAAGTTCAGGCCCTTCAAAATCGCGTTTTTCCCGTAGCGCGCCCGGATCTGGAGCAGGGCCCGGGCGCGGCGCTGTTCCCGCTCCAGCGCGGTCTGTTCCGCCCGGCGGGCCTCCCAGTCGCCGAAGAGGTCCAGCTGTTCCGGGACCTCCGCCTCCTGCGCCGCCGGGCGCAGCTGCCCCAGGACCACGCAGAAGCGCCGGACGCTCAGGTTCGGGTCCACGGTCCGGTCGTATATGGCCCGGACAGCCGCCAGAATGCGGGAGGGGGCGGCGTTGGCCCGGTCGAAGCGTTCCAGCCCGTGGGCGGGCTTGGGGGCGTCGCGGCCATAGTAGTCCGTGACGATGGGGCCGCGGTAGGCGGCGGCGCGGGCTGGGTCCCGGAGGTTTTCCACGTCGTAGTTCACGGTCAGCTCCACCAGGTCCGTCACCAGCTCCTGCCGCACCAGCTCCAGGGCCAGTTGGTCGGCCATCTCCTGCACCACCACCCGGCCCTCCGCGAAGGCGTAGGGCCGGGGCAGCATCTGGCCCTGGCTCAGGCTTTTGCTGTCGGGCCGATAGGCCTTGCAGTCGGCGATCTCCGTGGGCTCCCAGCCCCAGGCGTGGTCGATCAGCAGCTCCGCGTTGACGCCGAAGAGCCGGTAGAGCAGCGCCTGGCTGTAAAAGGCGCCGGGCTTGCCCAGAGAGCAGCGGGCCACGTCCCCCATGGTGTAAAGGCCGTTGCGCTCCAGCTTCCGGGCGATGCCGGGGCCCACCCGCCAGAAATCCGTCAGCGGGCGGTGGCACCAGAGCTGTTCCCGATAGCTGCGCTCGTCCAGCTCCGCGATGCGCACCCCGTCCCGGTCTGCGGGCAGGTGCTTGGCCACGATGTCCATGGCGATCTTGGCCAGATAGAGGTTCGTGCCGATGCCCGCCGTGGCGGTGATGCGGGTCTCCTGCAAGACCGTGCCGATCAGCTCCATGGCGAACTGGCGGGCGCTCTGTTCCCGGTGGCGCAGATAGGGCGTGGCGTCGAGAAACACCTCATCGATGGAGTAGACCAGCAGGTCGTCCGGCGACACATGGCGCAGATAGATCTCCACGATGCTGCGGGAGTAGTCCATATAGTAGCGCATCCGGGGCGGGGCGATGAGGAAGTCCAGCTCCAGCGCCGGGTTTTTCGCCAGCTCCGAGGCGAGGAGCGACTTCCCGGTGAAGCGCCCGCCGGGGGCCCTGGCGCGGCGGAGGCGGTTCAGCTCCCGCACGCGCTGCTTCACTTCAAACAGTCTCCCCCTGCCCGGGACGCCCAGGGCCTTCAGCGGCGGGGAGACCGCCAGGCAGATGGTCTTGTCCGTGCGGCTTTCGTCCGCCACTACCAGATTCACGTCCAGCGGGTCATAGCCCCGCTCCGCCGCCTCCACCGAGGCGTAGAAGGATTTCAGGTCAATGGCGATGTACTGCCTCATGGCAGCTTCGCCTCCACAAACCAGCGCCCGTTCTGCTCGTCGAAGAGGTTGGTCTCCGTCCGGCCGATGCGCACCCGATAGCGCACCCCGCGCCCGCCCACCATGGAGGCGCTGCGGCTGACCTGCACGATCCGGTCGATCTCATAGCGCTGGCCGTCGGCCAGGGCGATGCTCGTGGGGCGGCAGCTCCCGTCCGGGCCGTGTTCCGCCCGGACCGTCACATATACTTTTCTGCGTTCCATGTCCTCAGCCCTCTTTGATGATGAAGCGGACGACGCCCTGTACTGTCAGCTCGTCCACATAGATGTCCTCCAGCGCGGGGTTCTCCGGGTGCAGGTAATAGCAGCCCCGGCGGGCGTCATAGCGCAGGGTTTTCAGCGTGCTCTCCCCCGCGCCGTCCAGGGCCACCACCTTGTCCCCCACGGCGGGCTCCCGGTCCGCGTCCACCACCACCATGTCCCCGTCGTCGATGCCCGCGCCGGTCATGGAGTCCCCCCGGGCGCGGATGACGTAGAGCCGCCCCACCCCGAACAGGGCCGAGGGGAGCTGGACATACTGGTCCACGGCGGCCTCCACCGTCTCCGGGGGGCCGCAGGGGATGGAGCCGAAAAACACGCTGGCGGTGGTCATGCCGTGGTCGGCCAGGGCGGTCTTCTTCGTGGCGATGGCGTGCCCGTCATAGTCCAGCATCCCCGTCCGGCCCATCTCCACCAGATACTTGTACACCGTGGCCCGGGCCGCCCCCACCGCCGCCCCCAGCTCCGCCGTGCTGGGCGAGCGCCCGTGCTCCAGATAAAAGTCCTCCGCCGCCCGCCGAATGCGTTCCATCAACGCCGCGTCCTTGTGCCGCATGGGTGAGAGCCTCCTTCCGTTGCGGTTTCTATCGGAAACAGCTTGTTTCTGATAGCAGTATAGCACGGGACGCGGGGGAATGCAACTGAAAAAAATGAGTCAGGAGGGACGGTTCTCTCTGACTCATTTTCTGTGGAGCGGGGCCGACTGAAACCCTGTAGATTTTCCGCGCAGCAGCGCATATCACAAAAAGCAGGGAATCCCCTACTTTTTTGTGATATGGACAAGGAGGCACAAGAACCTTTGTGGACAACGCAAAAGTGATGGCGAAGGGCCAGATCACCATGCCCAAAGACGTGCGCGAGGTCCTCGGCGTCTCGAACGGAGACCGCGTATCCTTTCTCGTCGATGGCAGCACGTCAATGCGGCGCTCTATGCAATGCAGGTGCTGCAAAGTAAAATGGCGGGCGAAGCGGCGCGCACGGGGCTGACTGCGGATGAGGACGTGATGGCGCTGGTGAAGGAACTGCGGGAGACAGACGGGGTATGAAGGTCCTGATTGGTGAGATGTTTCTGCGATGAGTCAAAAAGAACCGTCCCTCATGACTCACTCTCCCGCAGCATCCGCC
>JAFYIF010000079.1 GCA_017538775.1 Oscillospiraceae bacterium
CGCCCATGCCCTTGATTTTCCTGTCGGGGAAATGCTATAATGTGCTGGACGTTTTCTGCGTTCAGGTGTACAAAAATACCAAATGAAAAACGGAGGAATGCAACCATGAAAAAGACCCTTGCCCTGCTGCTGGCGCTGGTCATGCTGCTGGCCCTGAGCGCCTGCGGCGGCCAGACCACCCCGGCTCCCGCCACCGACGCCCCCGAAGCGCCGGACGACGGTCCCGTCGTCGACACGCCCCCCGCCGACGAGGCGGAGATGATGGTCGCCATGATCACCGACTACGGCGACATCACCGACCAGAGCTTCAACCAGACCACCTATGAGGCGGCCAAGGCCTGGTGCGAGGCCAACGGCGTGAGCTTCACCTACTTCAAGCCCGCCTCTGACTCCGACGCCGACCGCGTCAGCATGATCGAGAACGCCATTGACAAGGACTTCAACGTCATCATCATGCCCGGCTACGCCTTCGCCAACGCCATCGCCGCCACCGTCGAGGAGTATCCCGACGTGACCTTCATCGCGCTGGACGTGTCCGAGTATGACCTGAACAGCGCCGGGCTCACCGAGTTCCCCGCCAACCTCTACTCCGCCGTCTATCAGGAAGAGCTCTGCGGCTACATGGCCGGTTACGCCGCCGTGAAGCTGGGCTACACCAAGCTGGGCTTCCTGGGCGGCATGGCCGTCCCCGCCGTCATGCGCTACGGCTACGGCTTCGTCCAGGGCGCGAATGACGCGGCGGTGGAGACCGGGGCCGAGGTGTCCGTCAACTACGCCTACGGCAACCAGTTCTACGGCGACGCGGACATCACCGCCGCCATGGACACCTGGTATTACGGCGGCACCGAGATCGTCTTCGCCTGCGGCGGCGGCATCTACACCTCCGCCGGTGAGGCCGCGGCCAAGGTGGGCGGCAAGGTCATCGGCGTGGACGTGGACCAGCAGGCCACCATCGACGGCCTGTACGGTGAGGGCATGACCGTCACCTCCGCCATGAAGGGCCTGGGCGCCACCGTCAACACCCTGCTCACCAAGGTGCAGGACGGCTCCTTCGAGGGCGGCCTGGTGGACAACCTGGGTCTGGTCTCCGAGAACCCGGAAGAGAACTACGTCCAGATCCCCATGAGCACCCAGTTCTCCGACAGCTTCACCGAGGAGGATTACTACGCCCTGGTGGCCGCCATGTACAGCGGCGAGATCAGCGTCAGCAACGACATCTCCCTCTCCGCTGCCGACTTCGCCACCGACATCGCCCTGAACGACCTGGGCAACCTGAAATAAGCCCTTTTTATCTCCTGACGCGGCCCGCAAGGGCCGCGTCTTTTTTTCGGAAAAATCGGAGAAAGTCTGTGATTTTCTTTGCAATATGCCGGGACATCGTGTATAATGAACCCGGTATTTTGTCGGACGCGCCAAAAAGCCGCCGGAGGGGCGTCCGAACCGGAATCATCTGAAGGAGGGATGGAGCATGGATGCGCCATACGCGATCGAAATGCTGGGCATCACCAAGCGGTTCCCCGGCATCATCGCAAATGACAACATCACCCTGCAGCTGCGGCACGGCGAGATCCACGCGCTGCTGGGCGAGAACGGCGCGGGAAAAAGCACCCTGATGAGCGTGCTCTTCGGCCTGTACCGGCCGGAGGAGGGCGTCATCAAAAAGGACGGCGTGGAGGTCCAGATCAACGACCCCAACGACGCCAACGCGCTGGGCATCGGCATGGTCCACCAGCACTTCAAGCTGGTGGAGTGTTTCAGCGTGCTGGACAACATCATTCTGGGCGTGGAGCCGACGAAAGGCGGCTTTCTCCAGAAGGACGCGGCCCGGAAGAAGGTCATGCAGCTCTCGGAGAACTACGGCCTGGCCGTGGACCCGGACGCGCTGATCGAGGACATCACCGTGGGGATGCAGCAGCGCACGGAGATTTTGAAGATGCTCTACCGGGACAACGAGATCCTGATCTTCGACGAGCCCACCGCCGTGCTGACGCCCCAGGAGATCGACGAGCTGATGGTCATCATGAAGAACCTGGCCCGGGAGGGCAAGAGCATCCTCTTCATCTCCCACAAGCTGGCGGAGATCATGGCCGTGGCCGACCGCTGTACCGTGCTGCGCAAGGGCAAATACATCGGCACTGTGGAGACGAAAAAATCCTCCATGGAGGAGCTCAGCGCCATGATGGTGGGCCGCAACGTCAACTTCCACGTGGAGAAGAAGCCCGCCCAGCCCGGGGAGACCGTGCTGGAGATCGAGCACATGTCCGTGGCCAGCCGCCAGCACAAGAAGGACGCGGTGCACGACGTGTCGCTGAAGGTGCGCCGGGGCGAGATCGTCTGCATCGCCGGCATCGACGGCAACGGCCAGAGCGAGTTCGTCTACGGCCTCAGCGGGCTGGAGCCTTTGAAGGAGGGGAAGATCCTGCTGGACGGCAAGGACCTGTCCCGCTCCTCCATCCGCCAGCGCAGCATTCTGGGCATGAGCCACATCCCGGAGGACCGGCACAAGCACGGCCTGGTGCTGGACTACTCCCTGGAGGACAACCTGGTGCTCCAGCGCTATTTCCAGCCGGAGTTCACCAACGGCGCGGGCTTCCTCCGCCGGGACAACATCCGCAAGTACGCGGAGCGGCTGATCGAGGACTACGACGTGCGCTCCGGCCAGGGGCCGGTGACGGCGGCCCGGAGCATGTCCGGCGGCAACCAGCAGAAGGCCATCATCGCCCGGGAGATCGACAAGGACCCGGAGCTGCTGATCGCCGTGCAGCCCACCCGCGGCCTGGACGTGGGCGCCATCGAGTTCGTCCACAAGAAGCTGGTGGAGCAGCGGGACGCGGGCAAGGCCGTGCTGCTCATCAGTCTGGAGCTGGACGAGGTCATGGACGTGCCCGACCGCATCCTCGTCATGTACGAGGGCGAGATCGTGGGCGAACTGGACCCGAAGAAGACCACGCAGGAGGAGCTCGGCCTCTACATGGCCGGAGCCAAACGAGATGAGGTGCGCGCATGAGAAACCTTCTGAAACGCAAGGGTGTGCAGTCGCTGATCGCCTCGCTGCTGTGCATCATCCTGGGACTGCTGCTGGGCTATGTGGTGCTGCTGTTCATCAACCCCGCCGGGGCGGGACAGGCCATTCTGGCGGTCATCCGCAACTTCCTGAACGTCTCCAAGGCGAATTTGCAGCTGAAAAACCTGGGCAACACCCTGGTGAAGACCGCGCCGCTGCTGATGTGTTCCCTCAGCGTGCTCTTCGCCTACAAGGTGGGCCTGTTCAACATCGGCGTGGCCGGACAGTAT
The DNA here is from genome assembly GCA_017538775.1 of Oscillospiraceae bacterium. Classification (GTDB taxonomy): domain Bacteria; phylum Bacillota; class Clostridia; order Oscillospirales; family Oscillospiraceae; genus RGIG7114. The sequence goes on from JAFYIF010000079.1 coordinate 3,295, forward strand.
GTGGTCGGAGCCGCCGCCGGGCTGTACGCGGCGCTGCAGTGGGGCTGGGGCTGGCTGCCCTGCCTGCTGCTGGCCATCGCTCTGGGCGCGGTGTCCGGGGCCATCGTCGGGATGCTCAAAGCCTATCAGAACGTGAACGAGGTCATCTCCGGCATCATGCTCAACTGGATCACCCTCTACACCGCCAACATGATCCTCAGCGGCGTGACCGAGCAGGCCAGCCCCTACACCCTGCATCTGCGGGGCAACGCCGACCAGGCCATTCTCCCCTCTCTGGGCCTGGGCAATCTCTTCAACAAACACCAATATATCACCATCGCCGTGCCTCTGGCGATCATCCTGGCCATCGTGGTCCTGGTGGTGCTGGACAAGACCCGCTTCGGCTATGAGCTGCGGGCCACCGGCAACAACAAGAACGCCGCCAAGTACGCGGGCATGGCGGAAAAGCGCAACATCATCCTGACCCTGATGATCGGCGGCGCGCTGGCCGCCATGGGCGGGGCGCTGCTGTACCTCACCGACTTCGAGCAGTGGAGCGTGGGCCTCAGCTCCGTCCCCGGCATGGGCTTCAACGGTATCGCCGCAGCCTTCCTGGGGGGCCTGAACCCCATCGGCGCGATCTTCTCCTCCTACTTCATCCAGCACATCACCGCCGGCGGCGCCTTTGTGGACAAGAGCATGTACGCCTCCCAGATCTCCGACCTCATCAGCAGCATCATCATCTACCTCTGCGGCTTCGTGCTGTTCATCAAGCACGCGATGAACACCGGCCTGCTGCGCAGCGAGGAGCGGGCGGCGCTGCGGAAACAGAAGAAAGCGGCCCAGGCGGGCAACCCTGAGAAAGGAGGCGAATCCTGATGTCGGCGGATACCATGCAACTCATCCAGCAGTTCCTGCTTCTGCTGCAATACACCCTGATCTTCTCCTCCGTGCTGATGATGGTGGCGCTGGGCGGCTGTTTCAGCGAACACTCCGGCGTCATCAACCTGGGCCTGGAGGGCATCATGGTCATCGGCGCCCTGGGCGGCGCGCTGGTGATGCGCTATCTCCCCGCCGAGACCTCCGGTCTGGTGATGGTGCTCCTGGTCATGCTGGGGGCCGTGGTCTTCGGCCTGGTCTACTCCGCCCTGCTGGGCGTAGCCAGCATCAACTTCAAGGCCGACCAGACCATCGTCGGCACCGCCCTGAACATGCTGGGCGTGGCGGGGGCCACGGTGCTGGTGAAGGCCATCAACACCGCCTCCAACCCGGACAATCCCAGCTCCATCATCGAGTACGGCATCCCCCGTCAGAGCTTCCTGGTCACCTTCAAGATCCCCGTCAGCGTGGAGGGCGGGGCCGAGCGCTTCCTGAGCTTTGAGTTCAACTGGTTTCTGGTCGTGGCGATCCTCATGCTGGTGGCGGCCTACGTCGTGCTGTACAAGACCCGCTTCGGTCTGCGGCTCATGGCCTGCGGCGAGCATCCCCAGGCGGCGGCCAGCGTGGGCATCAACGTCCTGAAAATGCGCTGGTCCGGCGTGTTGATCTCCGGCATCTACGGCGGACTGGGCGGCATCTGCTACATCATGGCCGCCGTCAGCCAGTGGGAGTTCGAGCGCGGCGTGGCCGGTTTCGGCTTCCTCTCCCTGGCCGTCATGATCTTCGGCCAGTGGAAACCCCGGCGCATCGCCCTGGCCGCTCTGCTTTTCGGCTTGCTGCGCGCCCTCAGCAACGTGGGCACCGGCTTCGCGGCGCTCCAGGCCCTGAACATCCCCGGCGGCGTCTACAACATGATGCCCTACGTCATCTGCCTGGTGGTGCTGGCCTTCACCTCCAAGAAGTCCAGAGCGCCCAAGGCGGAGGGGATTCCTTACGACAAGGGAATGCGCTGAGTTTCCCGAAAACGCTGAAAAAACACACGCTCCACTGCAGGGAACGCCGGGGACGGCGTTCCCTGCCGGGCGGGTGCGGTTCGCCGAAGGTCATGCATTTGCCGTAAGCGCTGCCGCGGGGCTGTCGAGGACGCCAGCCCCTACAAACCTTTGCCATCTGCTGCGGAACTGAAAAACCCGCACGGTCCCGGCTGCGCGGTCGGGGCTGTGCGGGTTTGTGATCCGGACGGGTCGGCGAGGCGGCTCAGCCGGTGGTCACTACGGCGGTGTTGGTCTCCGCGTCATAGTCCACCTGGAAGCCCAGGGCCTCGCCCAGGTCCCGGAGCTTGAAGAAGTTGTTCCCCGCCAGGTTGAAGGCGGCCAGGTCGGAGCGCACTTCGCCGTTGATCACGATGGTCTGGGGGGAGCGCACGGCGGTGGCGGAGCGGTCCGCGCCGATGACCAGCTCGCTGCCGTTGGCCGCGTAGGGCTGGCCGGAGACCACGCGGGCGGCGTTGGCCTCGGCGTCCCATTCCACGGAGAACTGGGCGGGGGTGCCGTTCAGCAGATAGGCGATGTCCCGCAGCTTGAAGTAGTTGTAGCCGTCGATGTTGTATTTTTCCACGTTCTTGCGGACGCCGTTGACGGTGAGGTTCTGCGGGGAGAGGACCACGGAGGGGCCGGTGCTGTTGAAGTGGATGGTAGCTTCGTGAAGCTCGGTATTTCCCTCACCAATCTCCATGGCCTTCCATTCCTGCTCTGTACCGGTGAAATATATGTCGGTCAGGCTTTTGCAGGAGAAAGAGGCCCAGTTGCCAATACTGGTTACGCTGTCCGGAATCGTCATGCTCGTCAGGCTGCTGCAGTTGGAGAAGGCAAAGTCTCCGATGCTGGTCACGCTGCTCGGGATCGTCACGCTCGTCAGACTGGTGCAACCATAGAAGGCCCAGTCGCCGATGCTGGTCACGCTGTCCGGGATCGTCACGCTCGTCAGGCTGCTGCAGTCGCGGAAGGCCGCATTGCCGATGCTGGTCACGCTGCTCGGGATCGTCACGC
>JAFYIF010000004.1 GCA_017538775.1 Oscillospiraceae bacterium
CCGGAAAAGGTGGCGGAGCTGGTCAGCGGCGTGGCCGAGGGCTGCGTCCAGGCCGGCTGCGCCCTGATCGGCGGCGAGACCGCCGAACACCCGGGCACCATGGCCCCGGACGACTACGACCTGGCGGGCTTCGCCGTGGGTCTGGTGGACCGGGCAAAGATTTTGGACAACAGCAAAATGAGGCCCGGGGACAAGGTGCTTGCCCTGCCCAGCTCCGGCGTCCACTCCAACGGCTATTCCCTGGTCCGCAAGGTCTTCGACGTGGAGCACGCGGACCTGGGGCAATCTGTGGAGGCCCTGGGCAGCAGCCTGGGGGAGGCCCTGCTGACCCCCACGCGCATCTACGTCAGACCCGTGCTGGCCGCCATCGCCGCGGCGCAGGTGCGCGGCGTCAGCCACATCACCGGCGGCGGCTTTTATGAAAACATCCCCCGCTCCGTCCCGGAGGGCCTCTGCGCCCGCATCGACAAGGCCGCGGTCCGGACCCCGCCCATCTTCCGGCTGATCCAGGAGACCGGCGGCATCCCGGAGCGGGATATGTTCAACACCTTCAACATGGGCGTGGGCATGAGCCTGATCGTCTCCGCCGACTCGGCCCCCGACGCGCTCTCTGCCCTGCGCGAGGCCGGAGAGGATGCCTACGTCATCGGCGAGATCGTCGAAGGCCCGGAGAAGGTGGAGCTGGTATGAGCGAAAAAGTCAGAATTGCCGTGCTGGTCAGCGGCGGCGGCACGAACCTCCAGGCCCTGCTGGACGCGGAGGCCAGAGGGGAAAACCCCGACGGGCAGATCGCCCTGGTGGTCAGCAACGTCGCCGGCGCATACGCCCTGGAGCGGGCGGCAAAGGCGGGGGTACACGCCCTGACCCTGACCCGCCGGGCTTGCGGCGGCGCGGCGGGCTTTGAGGCTGCGCTGCGCTCCGCGCTGGAGGAACACGGCATCGGCCTTGTCATCCTGGCGGGCTTTCTCAGCATCCTGTCGAAGGACTTCACCGACCGCTGGCCGGGGCGCATCCTGAACGTCCACCCCTCCCTGATCCCCTCCTTCTGCGGCGCGGGCTACTACGGCCTGAAGGTCCACGAGGCCGCGCTGGCCCGGGGCGTCAAGGTGACGGGCGCGACGGTGCATTTTGTCAATGAGATCCCCGACGGCGGGGAGATCCTGCTGCAAAAGGCCGTGGACATCCTGCCCGGGGACACGCCGGAGACCCTGCAGCGCCGGGTCATGGAGCAGGCCGAATGGAAGCTGCTGCCCCAGGCCGCCGCTCTGGTGTGCCGGAGCATACGAAACGAGAACGGAGCGACAACGTGACTGATTTTCTGGACTTTCTGCGCGCAAATCCCTACCCCGGGCGCGGCATCGCCGTGGGCAGGGACCGCGTCTATTACTTCATCATGGGCCGCAGCGCCAACAGCCGCAACCGGGTGTTCGAGCGCACGGAGGACGGCATCCGCACCCGCGCCTTTGACGAGACCGCCGTCACCGACCCCAGCCTCATCATCTATCACCCGGTCCGGGAGACCCCCTTTGGCCTCATCGTCACCAACGGGGACCAGACCGACACCATCCGGGACCTGGGCGACTTCCGCAAAGCCCTGATGACCCGGGAATACGAGCCGGACGGGCCAAACTGGACCCCCCGGATCTCCGCCCTCTGCCGCCCGGACGGGAGCTTTGAGCTTGCCATCCTCAAGCGGCAAAATGGCCGCTGCCTGCGGGAGTTTTTCTGCTACGAGGGCTGCGACGAAGGGCGGGGCTATTTCCTCAGCACCTATCAGGGGGACGGCACGCCCCTGCCCTCCTTCGCCGGGGAGCCGCTGGAGATCACCATGCCCGAGCCGGAGGAGGTTTGGGCCGCGCTGAACGCGGAGAACAAGGTCTCCCTGTACGCGAAGGTGGGCGACACGGTGACACTCTTCAACAAGCATCTGGGGGACTGAGGCATGAAGGAATTTGAACTGAAATACGGATGCAACCCCAACCAGAAGCCCGCGAAGGTGTTCATGCGCGACGGTTCGGAGCTTCCTTTCGAAGTGCTGAACGGACGTCCCGGCTACATCAACTTCATGGACGCTC
>JAFYIF010000080.1 GCA_017538775.1 Oscillospiraceae bacterium
CAAATTATTCCTTGACAAAGTGCCAGATGTAGTGTTTAATAGTCGGGAGGGGGCAAGGGGTTCTACTATTATCTTACCTATAAGGAATTTAGACCGTTCCCTCAACGACATTTTTAATGTCCCCTTTCCGTCTATTATCTTACCTATAAGGAATTGAGACAAATCATAGCCACCAAAGTTTGTATCCATCCACTCCCTATTATCTTACCTATAAGGAATTGAGACCTGAAAATCCATGCGGAGAGCGTGGTTTCTTCTTCTATTATCTTACCTATAAGGAATTGAGACGCGATGAGCAGCCCTTTGCAGAGCCGGTGTTTCTGCTATTATCTTACCTATAAGGAATTGAGACTTCCCAGGAACGTCCCGGTAATGGTGAGAATGATGTCTATTATCTTGCCTATAAGGAATTGAGACGAAACACAAGCCACAGCAACGCCCAAATTGTGCAGATGCTATTATCTTACCTATAAGGAATTGAGACTACTCTACCCCAAAGGGAAAATGGCTTGTAACGGCCAATCTCTTACCTATGCCATTATCCCACAGCTTCCAAATACTCCCCCCACCAAAAAAAGCGCTTCCGCCGGGCGTTCTTCCGCCCAGTGAAAGCGCTTTTCCATATTCAGGTTCCAACTTCCCCCCGGATCACCGCCGAATCCACCGGCGACGCTGCCCCCAGCCGGTCCGGCTCCACATCGCGCAGGGACTGGAGCTTGATACACCCGCACGCCGTCCTCCGCTTTCTATGCATATCAGGCGCCTTTGCCCCTGGCAAGCCGTCGGCTGGGGTGCGCTACGGGTACATTCGGAGGATCTCCTCCGCGATCTCCCGCTTGCTCAGCCGCCGCTCCATGGCCTGACGGCTGAGGAAGCGGTGGGCCTCCGGCTCCGTCATGTGTTGGCGCTCGATCAGCAGCCACTTGGCCCGGTTGACGCAGCGGATCTCCTCGATTTTTTCCTCCACCGTGGCCTGGCGCTGCCGCATCCGGCGCATCCGCTCCCGCATGGCGCACAGCACCCGGAGATTCTGGGAGATCATCTGCAGATTCGTGGGCTTCGACAGGGTGACCACGCCGAAGGGCAGCACCTGGGCGTAGATCTCCTCGTACAGCTCGCTGCGCACCAGCAGCAGCACGCCCGCGTCGCTCTCGGCGCTGACTTCCACGGCCAGGTCCACCCCCATGTCGTCGGGCAGCGGCGCGTTGACCAGCACCAGGTCGAAGTCCGTGCCGCTGCGTCTGCGCCGGGCCTCGCCCACGCTGTGCGCCACGGCGACGGGATGGTAGTCCGTGCAGGGGAGCAGGGAACGCGCCGCGGCGTTGAATTTCTCCGACGCGGAGACCAGCAGAACGCTGTAAGGTTCACTTTGAAAGACCGTGGCGCATCCCTCCTTTCCCCTCGATGTTCGGGCGTTTCAGTTCAGATAGCTCCGCAGCAGCAGCTCCGGGACGTGGGCCCGGACAAAGGCGCTGTTCCCGGCCAGGGCGCTCGCCTCCGCCAGGGAGGCGGGGAGCGTTTCAAACTGCGTCAGCGCCGCGCTGCTCGCCCGCAGCAGGTTGAAGTCGGCGGGGTCGGGCAGCGGCAACCTGCGGTCGATCCCGTCCAGACAGGCGCAGATCAGCAGCGCGAAGGCGAGATAGGGGTTTGCCAGCGCGTCCGGGGAGCGCAGCTCCAGCCGCCGGTAGCTCCCCGCCGCGGCGGGCACCCGCAGGAGCTGGGAGCGGTTCTGTTCCGACCAGGAGACGTGGCGCGGGGCCTTGTCCCGGCCCAGGCGGGCGTAGGACTGGGCCGTGGGGTTCAGGAAGCGCGTCAGCTCCCGGATGTGGGCCAGCAGCCCCGGGACCAGGAGCAGCGGGGACAGCTCCTGCCCGTCGCGCCGGGCGGAGAGGTTGATGTGCATCCCGTTGCCGTCCCAGTCCGGCAGCGGGCGCGGGGAGAAGTCCGCCCAGAGGCCGTTCTGATACGCCACCGTCCGCACCACGCTGCGGAAGGTGACGGCGTTGTCCGCCGCGCTCAGCGGGTCGGCAAAGCGGAAGTCGATCTCGTTCTGGCCCGGACCGCTCTCGTGGTGGGAGCTTTCGGGCAAAATGCCCATGCGCTCCAGGGTCAGGCAGATCTCCCGGCGCACGTTCTCCCCCCGGTCCTCCGGGGCCACGTCCATGTATCCGGCGCTGTCGAAGGGCTCCTTCGTGGGCCGCCCGTCGGCGTCCAGCCGGAAGAGATAGAACTCCATCTCCGTCCCGAAGCGGAAGCTGTAGCCCTGCGCCGCCGCGTCCTCTGCCGCCTGCCGGAGCAGACGGCGGGCGTCCGCCGCGAAGGGCGTCCCGTCCGGGTGGACGATGTCGCAGAACATGTGCGCCACCCGCCCGTGCTGGGGCCGCCAGGGCAGCTCCTTCAGCGTGGCGGGGTCGGGCCGCAGGAACAGATCGGAGCGCACGTCCATGTCGAAGCCCGGCACGGCGGAGGCGTCGAAGGCGATGCCGTGGGCGAAGGCCCGGGGCAGCTCGCCCGCCATGATCGCCACGTTGCGCTGCTTCCCGAAGACATCGCAGAAGGCCATTCGGACAAACTTGACATCCTCCTCCGAGACATACTGCATGACCTCATCCGGCGTGTAATTCATCTCGCTTTTCTCCTTTCGGCCTTCCGGGACAAGCGCCCGTCGGCGCGGATTTCTGATTGACATTCCGCCCGTCCGGGCGTAAACTACAGGGGTTGAGAGACAAGGGCGTCTCGCAGAGGGTGCCTCTGCGCGCTGCGGTCTCTTTTTTTGTTTTCCACAAGGGAGGATCGGGTTATGAGCAAATATATTTTTGTCACCGGCGGCGTGGTCTCCGGCCTGGGCAAGGGCATCACCGCCGCGTCCCTGGGACGGCTGCTGAAGGCCCGGGGGCTGAAAGTCGCCGCGCAGAAGCTGGACCCCTACATCAACGTGGACCCCGGCACCATGAGTCCCTATCAGCACGGGGAGGTCTTCGTCACCGAGGACGGCGCGGAGACCGACCTGGACCTGGGCCACTATGAGCGCTTCATCGACGAGGACCTGAACAAGTTCTCCAACCTCACCACCGGCAAGGTCTACTGGAAGGTCCTGAACGCCGAACGCCGGGGGGAATATCTGGGGGAGACCGTGCAGGTCATTCCGCATATCACCAACGAGATCAAGGCCTTCCTCTACTCCCTGGGGGAGAAGACCCGGGCCGACGTGGTCATCACGGAGATCGGCGGCACCACCGGCGACATCGAGAGCCAGCCCTTTCTGGAGGCCATCCGGCAGGTGGGCCTGGAGCAGGGGAGAGGGAACTGCCTGTTCCTCCATGTGACCCTGGTGCCCTATCTCCACGGCAGCGGGGAGCACAAGAGCAAGCCCACCCAGCACTCCGTCAA
>JAFYIF010000081.1 GCA_017538775.1 Oscillospiraceae bacterium
AAACTAAGTTGATGTCCCTGGTTTCCTGTTCTGAGCATCTCCGGCACCCTCTTTGTTCTCTGGATGCTTCCATTATACCATGCTTTGACTGGTTTGTGCAGACTTTTTCAGTGGTTTCGGACGGTTCTTTCGTCCTCAGATTTCACCGTTGAACGCGTTCGGAATTTTGTGGTATCATGGTTCCATCACAAATTGAGAAAGGCGTGATCCCTTATGGACAACATGGAGCTCATGAAAGCGCGGCATTCCGTTCGGCGCTTTACCGACCGGCCGCTGGAGGAGGCCGCGGTCGCCGCGCTGCAAGCGGAGATCGACGAGAGCAACCGGGAGAGCGGGCTGCACATCCAGCTCATCACGAACGAGCCGGAGGCCTTCCGGACCGGGAAGCCGGGCTACGGCCAGATCCGGGGATGCAAAAATTATCTCGCCATCGTGGGGCCGAAGGACATGGACCTTGCGGCCGGCTACTACGGGGAGCGGGTCGTTTTGAAAGCGCAGGAGCTGGGCATCCACTCCTGCTGGGTGGCGCTGACCTACAGCAAGCGCAAGGCCCAGGGCGCGGAACGCCCGGGGGAAAAGCGTTATCTTGTGGTCGCGCTCGGATACGGAGAGACCAGCGGCGTAGCGCACAAAGGGAAGGGCCTGACAGACATCAGCGACTATCGGCCCGGCGATCCCGACTGGTACAAATCCGGCCTGGAAGCCGCCCTGCTCGCCCCGACCGCGGTGAACCAGCAGAAGTTCCGCTTCGAACGGGACGGGGAGAAGGTCACGGCGAAGGTTTCGGGAGTTGGGTTTTATACGAAAATTGACCTTGGAATCGTGATGTATCACTTTGAGCTTGGCGCGGGCCGGGGGAAAGCGGTGTGGAAGGAAAGCTGAGAGGACGGGGGGACAGTTCAAGACAGGGCCCGGTTCTTTTGAACCGGGCTCTGTGAAGACAAAAAAACGTCCTTTGTCTTTACTTGCAATCCGCCCCCAAAAGGTGTACCATACCCTGCGAACGCCAAAAAACCGGAGGATGTCGCCGTGAATCCATCGAAACGTAAGGCTATTCGCAGTTATCTGACCGTCTTTGGCCTGGCTGTGGCCATGGGGGTCAACTACGCGCTGTTTGTCTTCCCCAACGCCTTTGCCCCGGCGGGGATCAACGGCATCGGGACGATGCTGCAATATCTGTTCCATTTCAGCATCGGCTATCTCTCCCTCATCATCAACATCCCGCTGATCGCCTTTGCCTGGCGGAAGCTGGATCCGGACTTTGCGCGGAAGAGTCTGCTCTATGTGCTGACTTTCTCCGCCGTGACGCTGGCGCTGAACGGGCTGGATCTGAGCGCGATCGCCTACAACACCGGCTATTCCAAGCTTTTGGGGCCGGTGGCGGCGGGCTGCATCAGCGGGACGGTCTACGGCGTGGTGATCCGCTGCAACGGCTCCACCGGCGGGACGGACATCATCGCCGCCTGGGTGCGGAAGAAGCACCCGACCTTTCAGCTGATCTGGGTCATCTTCGCGATGAACGCGGCGGTGGCGGGGCTGAGCTTTTTTGTCTACGGCTATCAGTTCGAGCCGGTGATCCTCTGTCTGCTCTACTGCTTCCTCAGCTCCCAGATCGGGGACCGGATGCTCAAGGGCGTCAAGATGGCGCTGAAATTCGAGGTGGTGACCCGCCAGCCCCAGGAGCTGGCCGAGCGATTGCTGCGGGAGCTGCACCACGGCGTCACCATGATCCGGGCCGAGGGGATGTACTCCGAGACGCCCAACAGCGTGCTGATCTGCGTGGTGAACCGGCACCAGATCGTCCGATTCCACGAGATCCTGAGCGAGTTCCCGGACTGCTTCGCCTATGTGTCCAGCGTGAACGAGACCGTGGGGCGGTTTGCGTCGGTAAGGACAAGGGCGGAAGGAGGTTGAAGGGGGTTCTTCCGGGAGGCATGGCTCCCTTCCGCAGAAGGGAGCTGTCAGCGCGTCAGCGCTGACTGAGGGTTTCCCCCTCCGACAAGCTGCCGCTTCTTTTTTTACGGCAACCCCCGTCACGCGCTTCGCTCGTGACACCCCCCTTCTAAAGAAGGGGGGCTTGGTTGGGGCGCGCCCTCACACGCCCGCCAGGGCTTTCAGCTCCTCCAGCGCGGTCCGTCCCGCGTCGGTCAGCCTGTCTTCTTCCCGGATGCTGCGGAGCAGTTCCTCCAGATTTTCCGACTCGTCCCGCTCCCGCGCCCCCGCTGCCAGCCTTTCCAGCGCGTCGGAGCGGGTCGCCGCCTCCGCCGCGCCCACGGCGTTCAGCGTCTCGGCGGCGTCGCAGAGGTGGAACATCATCCAGAGGGACGCCCCCTCCACGGTCTCCGGCCCGCGCAGACCGTTCCGCAGTTCGACGTAGTCCAGCACCACAGGGAACATGACTTCATTCCCCGGTCCGAACTCCCAGACTACGCTGCCCTCCAGCCGCCGCCGCGTGCCGTCAGAAGCGATCTGATAGAACAGATACGGCTCCGGGTCGTACATCCCGCAGACCCAGCCATACTCGGTGACGTAGGTGCCGCCCGCCCAGATGACCTGATCCGGGTCGCTGGCGTGGAGCATCATTTCCAGACGGTAGAGTTCCATGGTCCAGTCCTCTCGCGCTGCGGTCGTTCGCTCCAGGCCGGAGACGCACCAGTCGTCCGGCGCCCATGGGGATTCGCCGCGTTCCTTCCGCGCAGACAGATCCCGCGCCCGGGCCTCCACGTGCGCTTTCGCGTCGGCCAGCACCTCCGGCGGCGCTTCCACGCCCGCCAGCACATGCTCGCGCAGCTCTGGCGCGGCTTCCTGATAGACCAGCAGCCGCTCCCCCTTGAAATAGAGGTACAGGAAAAAGTGTCTGCCGTTCCTCGCCCCCGAGACCGTGATGCAGCGGGCATTCGCGTCAAAACCGGTGCCGGAGACCGTCGCGTCTCCCAGATACGCTTGCAGCAGCGCGCAGACCGGGACGGCGCAGTACCCCGTCCCTTCCCGTTGAAAATACAGCCATGCTTCGGGCCAACCGGCGGAGACCAGCTCGTTTTTCCCGTCGCCGTCCAGGTCGATTCCATCGGGCAGGTCCCCGAAGCAGGGGATCTCGGCCAGCTGCGTCGGCGTGCCGTCTTCGGAAAAGACATAGTA
>JAFYIF010000082.1 GCA_017538775.1 Oscillospiraceae bacterium
AGCTCCCCGAAGGACTACTGGTGGGAGGTGACGGACAAGGAGGGCACCCGCTATTTCTACGGCAGCTATGACGGCACCTCCTGCGACACCGGCGTGCTGATGTCGGACTCCCTCGGCAACATCGGCCACTGGCCGCTCTGCCGGGCCATCGACATCAACGGGAACCACATGACCTACCGCTACAGCAAGCGGCTCCAGTACAGCGAATACCAGGCATCCTATCCCGCCACCTCGCCTTTGAGGAACGCTCCTCCCGTATACCTTGGCCAGCAGCTGTGGCCGGAAGTGATACAATATACAGGGCATGACGGGGACACGGGCCGGTACCGCGTGGTCTTCTGCAGCGATGCGGTCAGCCGTGACTCGGCCTACAGGCGGTCATGCGCAGTGTCCGCCTCCGCCTCTGCAAGCCGTGGGACGACGCCATCCGCCTCTGTAAAGGACACGGCACGCAAAACGGCCTCCAGGAGCGGGGATGAAGGGATGGAGTGGACGGAAGAGCAGCGCATCGTGGCTCCGGATCCTGCCGCTCCGTCGGACGCCCCCTGCACGGAAGGAACCATCCCTGTCACCATCTGTCTGGAAAGCCCCTGTGCCCAAAGTGCCGACCTCAGCGGAGCCACGATTGGCATCGGAAGGACGGAGCCTGTGTTTGCGGACAATGGCAATGGCACCCCGTATCCCGTGACCTTTGACTTTGCCGGGAACCAGTACCGGACGGAACAGACCAACGGCACAAACTGTGTCAGTTTCATGGTCTGTCCGGAGGTGACCTACTACGGGGTGGTCCAGCCACCCACGATATGCGGGAGTGACCCTGTCAGCTTCCGTTTCCGCATCGGTGCCGACGGCAGCCTCACGGTCACTGACGGCAACGGTGTCCCGATGATAGGCGCGGAGGTCACGGCAGCGGGCCACACCATCAGCGTCCCGGTGGAATGCGACTGCAACCTCCCTTCCGCCTGCTATGACTGCGTGCCTGGGGAGCCGTGCTACGACTGCCCCCCCGTCTACAGGAAAAAGGTATACATCGGCGTTCAGGACAACTTCTGCAAATCGGACCGCCTGCCGCACTGCCTGTTCAGCCTGACAAGAGTCAACGACCCTTTCCATACGGAGTACCATTACACGACGGGCTATCCCAGGATCCAGCCCGTGGAGGTGCGTGAGAACGAGCTGTACCATGTGCACGGGTACTGGTTCGGCGGCGGGTACCAGCAGTCGCCGGTGGACTTCGACTTCAGCGTGAGCGGCTCAGGATGTGTGACGATACGGAATGAGGAGGGAATCCTCTCCTCAACGGATCCGCACATACTGGTGAAGGATTACACCTGCAACGGGAATTACGGGTTCATCGAGGTGCTGATGCCGGTGGTGCCGGAGCGTCCGCGGGTGCGCATCTGCATGAAGGACAGCTTTGGCTACGGCATATCGGGTTGCAGGATGCTGCTGGGAAAGATGTCAGACAGCACGGCTGCAGGCCTGTATGTCACGGACGCGACCGGCCACACCCAAGAGCTTGCACTGGACACGGGCATCGCCTTCTGCATAGGGGAAACGGAGGCGTCATCAGTGAACGGTAACACCGACTACCGCAACCTGCTCGCGGGCTGGCAGGATGCCGTCAGGCTCTACCTGAAGGGGACCACATGCGGGCTGAAGAGGGGTTCCCTCAGCACTCCGGCGGCGGACAGCGTGCGCTACCGTGACGGGGTGTTCACCTACTACTATTCCATAGCCCCGAGGCAGTCGGGCAGGGAGACGGTCATCCGCGTTCACAAGACTGATTCGGCCAGCGGCCTCCCGCTGGAGGGCGCGCTGTTCGGCTACGGGCGCAGGTGTGACGGCAGCCATGTGCTGGGCACGGCGCTGACGGATGCGGACGGCAACAGTTCCGGAATACCGCTGCGTTGCGGCGTGACCTATCGCGTGCGCGAGCTGTACCCGCCAGCAGGATACCGGCGCAGCTCCCCCGCATACGCCATTGTGCGCGGCGATGCCGACGGCAACCTCCAGGTGCTGGAGTCGCGCCACCTGAATGGCCTTTCGCAATCCGGGGATGGCGTCTGGACGCTTGAATTCGGGAACCAGAGGGACACGGCTGCGGAAAGACCCTTCCCTGCCGCCGCCGCCATAAGCTGCGACAGCTACGCCTACGACAACACGGTGGGCCTGCGCAGCGGCTACCGCCAGTCCTCCAAGGAGAAGCTGCTGCAGGTCATGGTGTTCTACCGCGACAGCTGCGTGCGCAGCTACAGCTTCTGCTACGGGCAGGACCTCTTCGGCCGCGCGCGGCTGGAGTCGGCCAGCGAGTGGGGCGCGGACCCCTCCCTCGGGAGCCGCGACCACCGTTTCGACTATTACGGGGAGACCTCCAACCGGCAGTACTTCGGCCCGACACGGACAACATCCGTGGATGTCAGCCCTGTGGACGCGGCCCTGCTGCCGCTGCTCACCGATCCGCTGCTGTATTTCTCCGTTGCGGGTCTCACCCAGCCCACGCTCCTGGGCGGCAGCCGCACCATTGCCTCGGACATCAGCGCGGGTGCGAGCCTCGGGCTGTTCCCCGACTTCCCGCTGCGGACCCTTTCCGCCGGCCTGAACGTGAGCGGCAGCTTCTCCACGGGCAAGGGCAGGACAAGCCTGACGGACATCAACGGCGACGGGCTGCCCGACCTGGTGTACGACAGCCTCAGGCCGTTTGTGCGGCTGCAGAAGCCGGACGGGTCCTTCGAGGGCCGTCCGCGTGCCGTCGGAGGGTACCAGTCCTTCCTGCGGGACTATTCCGACAATGTTGGGTTCGGCCCCCAAGTCTCCTCCGTCGTGAACGGCAGCGTGCAGAGGGGCTGGTCAAGTTCCTGGACATCCAACTACCTGGCCGACATGGACGGCGACGGGCTGGTGGACCTGGTGACGCCGCGCAACGTGCTGCACCCGTCCCTGCCCCAGAGGCCGCCGAAGTTCACCTTCGCCGAATGCCTGCCGCCGCAGGCCGCACTTGCAGAGGACACCGTGCGCGTGCGTTGCGACGACCGCTTCAGCTTCAGGGACGTGCCCTATGAGCGCGACCGCAGCGCGGAAATACGCTATGACCTGGTGCGGGTGTGGGAGGCGGAGCTGGACGACAGCCAGCTTCAAGACCTGACCTACAGCGTCTGCGCCCCCGTGCGGCTCTCCCACGACTCCATCGCCCTGGAGAACTTCTGCGGGGAGGCGGACTCCGTCATCGTGTCGATAGAATACTACGGCACAGGACTTACGGGCACCCCCGCCCACTTGCTGCTCTGGTCGGATGTGATCGGCGACAGCGACACGCTGCCCCACGGCCCGGACCACTGTTCGGCATCCCCCATCCCTGACGGCCCGTGTGTGCTGCGCATCCGTAAGGTGGACATGGAGGGCATGCCCCTGGAAGGGGCGGAGTTTGAGGTGGACGGGAGCTCCTCATTCGTCACGGAAGCCGGAGGCTTTTGGGAGATGGACTTTTCCGAACCGGGCTGCATCACCCTGCAGGAGACCTTCTCCCCCTGTAACGGGACACTCCCTTCCGTCAGAATATGCATTGACGAAGGATGCGGCATCACCGTTGAACCGGCCGGCGTTGTTGAACCGGATGATGTTGGAACGGACAACATGGACGTGACCACGGAGGTCGTTGACGGGCGGACGGTGCACACCGTCACCGTCACCAACGACTGCGTGGGAGGGCGCGGCACCCCGCAGACCCGCTCAAACAGGGCCTACACCAACCCCGCCTACGACCTCTCCGCGCTGCCCCTGGCCAAGGGCGACCGCCTCTACTTCCGGCTGAGGCCGCAGGACAACGGGGTGCGGAAGAAGGCGCTCTGGGATCCCGCTGTCATACCGCACTCCACACTGCTGGCCGCAGCGGGCGGCCTTGACGAAAACGGGCGCACCTTCGGCGGCGGCGACAGGGCCTCGGAATCGCAGCTGCTGCAGGGCGACTCCCTCTTCTGCTGTCCCGCCAAGGGGAAAATAGGCATAGAGTCCGTCATCCCGCAGCCCGGCAGCCCGCTGAGCGACTCGGTGCGCTTCGAGATCTGGCGCGGGCAGACACTCATCGACCATTACACCATCGAGAGCGGGCAGATGCCGTCAGAACGCCGTTTTGTGAAATATCTGTCCGTCAATTCCCTGGAGAAAATCAAGTTCGTGGCACGCTGCCGCTCCAACGTGGACATGACGCTGCTGCACTGGACCCCGAAGGTGTATTACATCAGCATAGACACGGGCAACGGCAGTGTCCCGACAGTCACCACCAACAGCGCGGGTGACAGCGTGCGCCTGATGGAGTATGCCGTCGCCCCGTGGCATGACTTCTACCCGCACGTCTCCGTCCCGGGCGGCGCCGTATGCCACAGCATCTGCAACAGTCCGGCGACAATGGTCCCCGTCCAGCGGAGCATAACGTCCGTCACGGTGACCTCCGCCGCCGCGGGCAGCGGCTGGCTGACCGTAAAGCAGGAGGGCAGGCGCGCCTATGCGCGGCGGGTGGTCTTCGGCGCCGGCACGACAACCCTCCCCGCCAACTCATACGCCATGCTGGAGGACGACCCCGGCAAGCCGGTGCACATCAGCCTCTGCCTGGAGAATCCCTCCGTCACGGTCAGCAGCTGCACGGTCACCATCGACGGCATCCCCCGCCAGGCTGTCATTTACGCACGGCGCGCCAATGACATCCTCACCGGCTCCCACTACGGCGGCTGGGGGCAGTTCCAGTACCGCACCGGGCGGCTGCCCGACACCGACCCGCTGTCGCTGATGGACCTGGGGAAACTGCGGACACTGCACAGGATCACGGCGCAGAATGCGGGGCAGTATGCTGACACGACGGCATTGGGGCGCAGCCTGGGTTCTGTGGAATGCTTCTCGCGCAGCGACAGCTTCGACATGCGGATGTCCGCCATCAGCGACACGCTGCACTGCCTGCCCATGAACAACGACGCCGTGTACCACGGCCATGCCGGCTTCTACGCCAACACCTTCATCCGCGGGGCGGCGATGAACCTCGGCGGCATCCCCTGCCCCGGCTTCCTGCGAGAGGCCGGGGAGGCGGAAGCCTACTGCCCGGAGCAGGAGGGGACAGAACCGGAAGGACAGCAGCGGGGCGTGTCCGCCAACCCTCCCGTGAGGGGCCTGGCGCTCTCCAACGTGCTTGACGGCAGATCCTCAAGCAAAAAGTCCTCTTCAACGACATCCTCCAGTTCATCCGGACTATCCGTTGTCGGCATCGGCTCCGGCAGGAACTCCTCCGAAAACCGCACCTGCCAGGAGCGCGACCTCATGGACCTCAACGGCGACGGCTTCCCCGACCTCATAGTGAAGGATACGGGGGTCTGGTACTCCTTCCCCTCCGCCTCCCTTTGGGAGAGCGCTTGCCGAGACCCCTTCAATGGGGAAGCGCACCACTTCACGGTGACCGTGGGCAGCGGAAAGAGCTTCTCCGCCGACTTCTCCACCATCGTCAATCTTGTGAGGAACTCCGGCAGGCATGACAAGGCGGCCGTCAAATCGCAGGAGGAGGAACCGGATCCGCAGGTGGTGACACAGCTCAACAGCCATTCCGGAAGTGAGAGCCACCTGACCGACCTCACAATATGGACGCTCACGGACATCAACGGCGACGGCCTGCCCGACCGCGTGTATTCCGACAACAGCGTGGCGCTGAACTGCGGGTACGGCTTCCAGTCTGCGGAGAGATGGGAAATCGGTGACATCGGCCGCAACCACAGCGTGGCCTACTCCTCCTCCCTGGGTGTCCCTCTTGGTGGCAAGGAGTTCAGCGGCGGCGACAAGAGCTACAGCGGCGGCGTGAGCGGCAGCGAGAGCTACAACCGCCCGGAGGAGATGCTGGCCGACCTCAACAGCGACGGCAGGCCCGACCGCGTGGTCATCCTCCCGGACAGAAACGTCATCCATATCCACTACAACACCGGCTGCGGCTTCAACAAATATTATGACAGCATCATCGTGAGCGGCGGCGACCTGTACCGCTGGACGAGCACGCGCAGCCTCGGCGCAAACTTCGGCCTCACCCTCGGCTTCCCGGTGGGTGGCTGGGCCAAGGTGAGCGCCACCGGAGGGGCGGACCTGTCCATCTCCCTCTCCGCCTCCGTGGTGCAGTTCATGGACATGGACGGCGACGGCCACGCCGACATGGTGATCTCCCCGGACGACCACACGCTGTACGTGCGCCACTCCACGCTCGGGCGAGCCGGCCTGCTGAAGACCGTCACCAACCCCCTGGGCGGCAGCGTCACACTGGGCTACCGCCAGACGGAGGCCAATGTGTTCCACAGCCGCCGCTGGGTCATGGACACCCTCCTGGTCTGTGACAGCCTTCCCGGGGACGGCGCGGACACCCGCATGACCACATGGGACTATGCGTGCGGCTACTACGACCGCACGGAGCGGGAGTTCCTCGGCTTCGCCAAGGTGACGGAACGCCATCACAACACCATGGACGGCAACACAATAAAACGGACCTATACCCGTTACTTCAGGAACGACAGC
>JAFYIF010000083.1 GCA_017538775.1 Oscillospiraceae bacterium
GTCAAGGACGAACCGGACTCTCCGGAGGATCGCATAGAGCCGGAGCAGAACAGGGCGCTCAGGAATACCCAGAACCTGCGCGCCGCGTCAAGCTATGTGGACAGCCGCTGGGATAACGTGGTTGTCGGTCAGAAGCTGACCGATACGAACTGGATCCTGACCGGGATCACGCTGGTGCCGGGCTACGGTGTGAATTACGAGGATCCCTGGAACGAGGGCGGCGCGGCTGCCTTCTATTTCAGCCTGGAAAACTCGACGCTGCGTGACCGGAATGTGACGCTTTACATCACGACCTCCTGGAGCGAGTACCGCTATGCGTGGAACCGGGATTACATCTGTTCCCATTCCCATGGTTACTGCCTCTGGGGAGGCAAGGCCGTTCCGAGGACGGGCTGGGTCGGACCTTGCTTTATTACGATCACGAGGGTAGAGTCCGACTGGATCTATTTTGACTACATGTGGCTGAATTCTTCCGGCGGAGCCTACTGGGAGGATTACCAGGCGGTCGGCGGGCACGGGAAATACCCGCGGACGCCCACCGGCAATCCGATCAGTCTGAGCAAGACCTCAGCGGATTCCGGCATGACCTCCGGCAACAGCTGCTACTCCCTGGCCGGCGCGGTCTACGGTATTTATTCCAACGCCGCCTGCACGACAGAGCTGGAGCGGATCACCACCGACACGAACGGAAACGCAACGTCCGGCGACGAGTACGAGGCCGGGACCTACTATGTGAAGGAGATCACCCCGTCACCGGGCTATCTGCTGGACACGCAGGTACACACGCTCACGCTCGACAGCGACGGAAACTGTACCGTGGATACACCGTTCCAGGAACAGCCCGCGGACGACCCGGGCAGCGTGGTGATCTTCAAAACCTCAAATGGGGCGAGCTTTCCCATCACGAGCAGCAGCGCCGTGTTCAAGGTGGAGTATTTCCCAAACGACAACTGGAGCGGCAGTCCGAGCAGGACCTGGTATTACAAGACCGTCAACGGTCTTTGTCAGCTTGGCGATTGGAGCTTTCTGGATACCTCCAAGACGAATTACGGAGCGTATACCTTCCCGCTGGGAACCGTGAGGATTTCCGAGGTCGAAGCGCCGGCCGGGTATCTGAAGATGAGCACAGTGCTGGAGGCGAAAATAACGCAGGACACGGCAGGCGGCCGGGGAACCTGGCACTGGACCACGGCGGCCAGCGGCGAGATCCACTATGAGGCAGACAGGACAAGTCTGGACAACGCGCCCGTACCGGGACAGATCGACGTGCTGAAACGCGCTTCAAACGGTGAGACTATGGGGAATTGTCAGTTCCTGCTGGAATACTCCACAGATGACGGGGAGACCTGGGCACCCGTTTTCTCCCCGACGAAAGCGGGCGACGTGTATCCCGGAACCTGTTCGTCTCCCGGACTTGTGGACGGCGTGCTGAGCACCGGCAGCGACGGATACGCCCGCTTTACCGGCCTGATCGCGGACGCCAGCACCCGCTATCGTGTGACGGAGCTGCGCACGCAGAATGGGAAGCAGCTTTTGGCTGAGACGATGGAACTCGGAACGCTGCCGCTGCCGACAGACGCGGTTGGACCTACCCGCGCCGTGGAGATCGTCAACACATCGGCGTTCCGTCTTCCCCTTACGGGAGGCCATGGCTTTTGGCTGATCCCGGTAACCATGACGGCCTGCGCGATCGGCATTGCCACCGTCCTGCTGCGGAAAAGAAAAAGAACGAATGAAACCTGACATCCACGCCTGACGTTCTGGAACGAGGGCGCTCAGAGTAAAACGAGGAGATCTACTATGCCAGTATTTCGTATCGAGCGCACACGGGATTACACCGTGATGTGCAATCACCATCTGAAGAACCCGGCACTGTCTCTGAAGGCCAAGGGCCTGCTTTCCATGATGCTGTCCTTTCCCGACGAGTGGAATTACTCGGAGCGCGGCCTCGCCTCCATCTGCAAAGAGGGAGTGGACGCGATCCACTCCGCGATCAAGGAGCTGGAGAAGGCTGGATACATGGA
>JAFYIF010000084.1 GCA_017538775.1 Oscillospiraceae bacterium
CTCCAGGGCCGCGTCGTCCTCCCGCAGCCGCTCCGCCGCCGCGCAGATGTGGGCCACGGCGGCGCGGTTCAGCCGCTCCAGCTCCGGTATCACCAGGCGGCGCAGGGCGTTGCGGGTGAAGCGCAGATCGCCGTTGGAGCTGTCCTCCACGTGCGCAAGGCCCCGGGCCTCCAGATAGGCCGCCAGCTCGGCCCGCTGACAGTGCAGCAGGGGGCGGATCAGTCCGTCGGGCCGTATGGGGGCGATGCCGCTGAGGCCCGCCGCCCCCGCGCCCCGGATCAGGTGGTGGAGGACGGTCTCCGCGTTGTCCCCGGCGGTGTGGGCCGTGGCGACGCGGGAACAGCCGGTCTCCGCCGCCGCCTGAAAGAGAAAGGCGTAGCGCAGCGCCCGGGCGGCCTCTTCCAGGCCCATGCCCCGGGCTTTGGCATGGGCGGTCACGTCCCCCCGCCCCAGGCGGAAGTCCAGGCCCAGGGAGGCGGCCAGGTCCCGGACGAAAGCTTCGTCCCGCAGGCTCTCCTCCCCCCGGAGGCCGTGGTTGAAGTGGGCGCAGACCACGGTGAGTCCGGGCATTTCCCGCAGCAGATGCAGCAGCGCCACGCTGTCCACCCCGCCGGAACAGGCGCAGAGGACGCGCCCGTCGGGGGGCAGCATCTCCCAGGCGCGCATGTCGGCGGAGACGCGTTGCAGCAGCTCCGGCGCGGGGCTCATCCCGGCTCCTGGTGCCGTTTGTCCAGGTTCCCGTAGCTGGTGTACTCCGGCATCCATGTCACGTCGATCTTCCCGATCTGGCCCCGGCGGTTTTTCAGCACCAGAAGCTGGGCCTCGTTGGGGTTGGCCGACTCCTGGTTGTAATAGGATTCGCGGTACAGTCCGATGACCACGTCCGCGTCCTGCTCGATGGCCCCGGACTCCCGCAGATCGCTGAGGCGGGGGCGCTTGTCCTCCCGGCCCTCGGCGGCGCGGCTGAGCTGGCTCAGACACAGCACCGGCACATGCAGGTCCTTGGCCATGATCTTCATCATCCGGGAGATGTCCGCCACGATGGCCTGACGGTTCTCCCCGCCCTTGTTCTTCCCTCCGGCGGACTGCATCAGCTGGAGGTAGTCCACCACCACCAGGGCCAGGTCCTCCCCGATGCGCCGGCACTGGGCGTTCATGTCCGCCACGGAGAGCATGGGGTTGTCGTCGATGAGGATGCGGGTCTTGCTCAGCTCCCCCACCGTCTGGGCCACCCGGCGCAGCTCGCTCTCCGTCACGCTTGCCCGCTGGAGCTTTTCATTCGGCAGCATGGCGGCGCTGGAGATCAGGCGCATGGCCAGCTGCTCCCGGCTCATCTCCAGGGAGAAGACCGCCACGGTCTTCCGGGTGCTGGCCGCCACATGCAATGCGATGTTCAGGGCGATGGAGCTTTTGCCCATGCCGGGCCGGGAGGCCACCAGGATCAGCTCCCCGGGGTTCATGCCCAGGATGCAGTTGTCCAGGTCGTAGAGGCCCGTGTCCAGGCCCGGCCTGCGCTCCGGTTCATTGAGGCGTAATACAAGCTCGTCATAGACCGCCTGGGCCGCCTCGCCCACCGGTTTCAGTCCGCCGATGCTCCGGTCCCGGCGGAGGGCGTAGATGCTCCGCTCCGCCAGTTCCAGCATGTCCCCGGCGCTGCCCAGGCCCTCCTGGACCGTGGAGCTGATGTCCGCCGCCACCTGGGCCAGGTCCCGCTGCAGGGCCTTGTCCTTCAGGATGCGCAGATACTCCCCCAGGTTGGCGGTGGTGGGCGTCACCCGGATCAGCTCCGTCAGGTAGGCCCGGGTGCTCTCCTCGTGGTAGTAGCCCAGCTCCTGCATCCGGGCCATCAGCGTCACGCTGTCGATCTGCTCGCCGTAGTTGAACATGGTCAGCACGGTCTCGAAGATCTCCCGGTTGACGCGGGAATAGAAATGCTCCGGTCTGGCGTCCTTCAGCACCGCGGGGATGCATTCCGGGTCGATGAGCATCGCGCCGATCACGGCCTGCTCCGCCTGGGCGCTCTGCGGTACGCGGATGCCGAGAAGTTCGTCCATTACTTCTCTTCCACCACCAGCAGGTGGATGGTCCCGCTGACCTCAAAGCCGAAGCGGCACTTCACCTCATAGCTGCCGTAGCTCTTGATGGGCTCGGCCTGGACCAGCTTCTTGCTGTCCACTTCGATGCCGTGCTGGGCCTTCAGCGCGTCGCTGATCTCCTTGCTGGTCACCGCGCCGAAGAGCTTGCCCGCGCTGCCCGCCCGGGCAGCGATCTTCACCACCACGTTCTCCAGCGCCTTCGCGTTCTCCTCGGCCTTTGCCTTCTCCGCCGCCAGCTGGGCCTGGCGGGCCTTCTCCTTCAGGCGCAGGGTATTCAGATTGTCCGCCGTAGCGGCAATGGCCAGCTTCCGGGGCAGCAGATAGTTCCGGGCATAGCCCTCGGAAACCTCCTTCATCTCGCCCTTCTTCCCCTGACCTTTCACATCCTGCAAAAAAATGATTTTCATGATGACACATCCTTTCCCGTTCGTTTGCTCATTCTGAATCGAAATGTTTACTCCCCGTCCAGATATTCGTCAATGGCGCATTTCAGCCGCATGGCCGCCGTGGGCAGGTCGATGTCCGCCACCTGGGCCCCCGCAGCGCTCTTGTTGCCGCCGCCGCCCAGCTTCTCCAGGATGAGCTGGACGTTCAGCTCCCCGATGCTGCGGCCGGACAGGGCCACGCCCCCCTCCGGGGCGGCGTACAGCACGAAGCTGGCCTGGATGCCGGAGACGTTCAGCAGCTCGTCCGCCGCCTGGGCCGCCACCACCCGGTCCTGCTCCGTCTCGCTCAGGGCCAGGGCGATGCCGTTGCGGTAGACCCGGGCGTTCTGGAGGATGCGGTATTTCTCCACCGTGTGCTCCATGTCGTTCTGGAACAAACGCTTCACCTCCGCCGTCTCCGCCCCCAGGCGGCGCAGGAAGGCCGCCGCGTCGAAGGTGCGCTCGCCGGTGCGGATGGAGAAGTTCTTCGTGTCCAGCACCAGACCGGCCAGCACCGCCTCCGCCTCGGCCCGGAGGATGTCCCCCGGCTCGATCAGCTCCTGCAGCAGCTCGCTCATCAGCTCGCAGACGGAGGAGGCGTAGGGCTCGTGGAAGGTCAGCACCGCGTTCTGGATGTAGCTGGCGGCGCGCCGGTGGTGGTCGATGACCACCACGCGGTTGCAGCTGTCCAGCAGGGCCAGGCTCTCCACCTGCTCCGGGCGGTTGGTGTCCAGCACGATCAGCAGGGTCTGGCTGTCGGCCCGCAGCAGGGCGTCGTCCGGGTTCAGGAACACGTCCCGGTACTCCGGCTCGGCCCGGAGCCGGTCGATGAGCTTCCGGGCGGTGGTGGTCAGCGGGTCCACCACCACGAAGGGCTGGACCCCCAGCTTGCGGCAGATGCAGACCATGCCCGCCGCGCCGCCGATGGCGTCCATGTCGCTCTGGCGGTGGCCCATGATGTAGACCTGACTGCTGGAGGCGATCAGGGTGGACAGGGCGCTGGCCATGACCCGGCTTTTCACCTTGCTGCGGGTCTCCACCTCCGTGCCGCGGCCCCCGAAAAACTCGAAGTTGAACTTGTTCTTGATGACGGCCTGGTCCCCGCCCCGGCTCAGGGCCATCTCCACGGCCAGCCGGGCGAAGTCATAGTTTTCCTCAAAGCCGCTGCCGTCCCGGCCCACGCCTATGCTCAGCGTGGCGTGGATGCCGGAGGAGTTGACCACCTGGCGGACCTGTTCCAGCACGCTGAACTTGGCCTCGGTGATCTCCGGGAGATAGCGGCTCTCAAAGATGAAGAGGTAGCGGTCCCGGTCGATGGAGCGGGCGAAGCCGTTTTTCCCGGCGCACCAGGCGGTGATCACGTCGTCGATGGCCACGCGCAGGTCGGTCTTGGCCCGGTCGGGCAGGTTCTTCGTCAGCTCCTCGTAGTTGTCCACCACCAGCAGCATGGTGACCGGGCGGGAGTCAGCGTATTCGGTCTTGATGCGCTCATAGTCCGTCACGTCCACCCAGTAGGTGATGCCCATGAAGTTGCGCTTGTCCTGCTGCTCCGCCCCCTCCCGGGTGGAGACGATGTTGCCGTGGATCTGGTATTTCCGCTCCCCGATCTGCAGCAGGCCGGGGTACTGGTTCTTGCCCTCCAGCAGCCAGCGGGAGCTGAAGCCCGGCACCAGGTCGCTGAGCAGGGCCTCGAAGCCCGGGCGGCTCGTGCCGAAGAGGGAGAAGAAGATCTGGTTGCCCCAGACGATCTGGTAGTCCGCCAGCTTGAAGACCACGATGGGCAGCGGAAAGTGCTTGAGGGTGTTGCTCTGGGCGCTCTCCGCCTCATAGGTGACCGACTCGATGTATTCCAGCAGCTGCCGCCGCCGCTTGCGGGCGTCCAGCAGGGAGAAGACGATCAGCAGCAGCACCACCGCCCCCTCCACCAGGGCCAGCGTCTGGTCAAAAAAGAACGCGGCCACGGCGAACAGGGCCATCAGCGCCAGGAAGAGGTAACGCCCCGGCGCGATGAATTGCTGCACCTTGTTGTTTTTATTCACACCGATCACCCATTTCAGCTCTCTGTTCGGAACCGCTTCGGCGGATTCCGAACAGGCCTTTTTATCTTACCACAAGTCATAACAGAAAGAAATACCATTTTTTTCGTTTTTCACCGCCGTATTGACCCCGGCGCTTCTCCATATCCTAGGCGCGGAAGCAAAAAACGTGCGGGAGGGGAACGAGAAATGAAAGCGATCGTCATGGCCGGGGGCGAGGGGACCCGGCTGCGCTCCGTCACCGGGGACACGCCCAAGCCCATGGCCCTGCTGGCGGGGAAGCCCGTGCTGGAACACATTCTGGGCCTGCTGGCCCGCTCCGGCGTGCGCCAGGTCTGTCTGACGCTGCGCTATCGCCCGGAATGCATCCGGGACTATTTCGGGGACGGGTCCCGGCTGGGGCTGGAGCTGCGCTACCGGGTGGAGGACACCCCGCTGGGGACCGCGGGAGGGGTGCGGGCCTGCGCCGACTTCTATGGCCGGGAGGACTTTCTGGTACTCTCCGGGGACGCGGTCTGTACCTTTGACCTGCGGGAACTGATGGCCCGGCACAAGCAAAGCGGCGCGGCGGTCACCATGGCGCTGGCCAGCCGGGAGACGCCGCTGCAGTACGGCACCGTCCTCACCGGGCGGGACGGGCGGGTGCTGCGCTTCATCGAAAAGCCGGACTGGCCTCAGGTGGTCTCCGACCTGGTGAACACCGGCATCTACGCCCTCAGCCCGGAGGCTATGGATTTCGTGCCGGAGGGACAGCCCTGCGACTTCGCCAAAGAGCTGTTCCCCTCCCTGCTGGAAGCGGAACAGCCCATTCTGGGCCTGCCGATGGAGGGCTACTGGAACGACATCGGCACGCCCCGGGCCTTTTTCCAGTGCAATCTGGATGTGCTGGACGGGAAGCTGCGGCTCCCGGACGCGACGCCCGCCGCGCCGGACCGGACGCCGGAAAACATTCGCCGCGCCGGGGACCGGGTCCTGCCCTGCCGGGGGCGGGCGCGGCTGATGCGGGAGCTGAGCTGCTCCCTGATGGAGGCGGGGGCGGACTTCGACCTGCGCGACGGAGTCACCCTCCGGGCCGGGGGCGACAGCGTCCACATCGCCCCGGACCCGGACGGGGAGCGCCTGCTGCTCCGGGGCAACCAGGCCCTGGCCGCCCGCTGTGCCGGGCTGCTGCGGGAGCTGGAGAAGCAGACCGTGGGCGCGCGGTGAGGGCGGGAGCGGTTTGAGAGGGGGTCGCGGCCCCCTCTCTTTTTCTGATGTGTCTTGCTATTTGCGCGGAATCTTGCTACACTCTGTGGGAAAGGATGTGAGCACCATGCCGAGGATCCGACCGATCTCCGATCTCCGCAACAGCGCGAATGAGATCTCCGACTTCTGCCGTCAGACCAGAGAGCCGGTTTTTATCACCCGCGACGGCGCGGGGGACATGGTCGTATTGTCGATGGAGGAATATGAGCGGCAGATGGCCCGACTCGACCTGTATGAAAAACTGGCTGTCGCGGAACGCGAGGAAGCCTCCGGCGACGAAGGTGAGGAGCTGGAGACGGTTCTGGCCGCGTTCAGAGCGCGTGTCCATGGAACGGTATAAGGTGAAGGTCCTGGCCGCAGCCAGGCGTGATCTGGATGAGATCCTGTCATACATCAACACCATGTCGCCCCAAACCGCCATGGAGTATGCCGAGCGTTTTGCCAGGGAACTGGAAAGCCTGGCTGTAATGCCGCTCAGCTGTCCCCCGGCGCGTGACATGCTCCTGGCGCAAAAAGGCTACCGCTGTCTTATCGTGAAGAACTATCTCGTGTTCTTCGTCGTCTCCGGCAGTACCGTGACGATCAGACGAATTCTTTTCGGACGCAGAGATTACGCTTCGCTCCTGTGACGGGTCCGTTTTGCGCAGTTTCGCCCAAGGAAAAAACCTGGCCGCCACTGTGACAGGGTTTTTATAATTGAGTATTCGAAACCATTTTACCTCTTTAAAAAACTGTATCGTGCGCCAGAAATTAAAAAATTCTGGACGCGCTGCAAAAGAACGGCTCCCCGCTCCCGGAGTTTGAGACGGACGAGGCCCACGACTACTTCATCACACGGATCTTCCTGCGGGAAGGGTTTTATGATTATCAGTCTCCGGACCATGCGGAAAACGGCGTAGAAAATGGCGCAGTTCTTTTCCCGGAAACCGTGAAAAGCCTTCTGGCCGACTATGCCCCAAAAAGGCGAACGACTGCTGAACATATCCTGACTGCGCTTCTGGAGAATCCCCGGATCACGATTGCCAAACTGTCTGCCGATACTGGCATAGCGAAACGAACGATCCAGCGCTATCTGCGCGAGTTTCAGGCTGCCGGCGTTTTGAAACGCGAGGGCAGCGACGTTCGCGGCGCATGGGTTTTGCAATAAACGCGCTCCGCCTGGCCAGTGCGGACGAGCGGAACAGGGACGAGAATCAGATAGGCAGGAGCTGTAGCAAAATGTAAACTCTGCTACAGCTCCCGTTCTATGTCCAGGAAAATACTCTCTCATTGCACATTCTGTGCGCATGTGCCATCCGCTTTCACCAGCGGCCGATCGGTCTTTTTTTCCTATGGTGCAGGTCCCGGCAGGACCTCCGCGCTTCCAGTTCTCTCCTATGCCTCCACCCGCTCCAGCGCCACGCCGCTGCGGCAGGGGAGGTAGATTTGGATGCCGGTGCCGAAGGGGGTGTCGGCGCTGCGGTAGATCCGGTCCATGCCGATGCGGTCCTGGCCGCCCCAGGGCCAGTGGTCGGTGGACAGGGCCGCCCGGTAGCCGCCGGGGCCGGTCAGGCGGGTGTCCAGGAAGACGCCCTCCTGGGACTGGGTGGGGTGCAGGTTGAAGGCGAAGAGGACGCC
>JAFYIF010000005.1 GCA_017538775.1 Oscillospiraceae bacterium
AGGGGCCGGCGTCCCCGACGGCCCCGGAAGCTGCGGTCAACGCAAAACCTACGGCGCATTCGCATCCACCCCGCTTGTAGGGCGCGCCGACCTCGGCGCGCCGCGGCAATGGGCGCAGCCCATTGCCGTCCCGGGCGCAATTGCAACAGAAAAATAAAAGGAAGAATGCCCTTACGGTGTGCAAACCCCGGCAGGTCTGCGGCGCGCCGGGGTCGGCGCGCCCTACGGTTGAAAAAGGAAGAATGCCCGTATGAGGCGCAAACCCGGAACGTCCCACACCCGATTTTTCAATCTTCAATCTTAAGCATTCATTTTTCACTCCGCCCCCCCGCCAGCTCCCGCATGGTCGGCGCGCTGTTCAGGTCCGCCCGCTGCCCCGCGGCGCAGACGCACTCCAGCCGCAGGCCCTCCATGGTCTCGGTGATGCGCAGCAGGCCCAGTTCCCGGAAGACCCGCAGCACCAGGGCGAAGCGTTCCTCCCGCAGCTGGGGGGCCAGCAGCTCCGTCAGCGCCGCCAGGCAGCCCCGGCAGTGTCCGCCCAGGGCGCCCAGCGCCCGCCAGACGGCGACGAAGTCCCCCCGCTCGGGCCGGTCAAGGGCGTCTTCCGGCATGAGCTGCCCGGAGAGCAGCCGCTGGGCCGTGCCGTCGTCGTGGATTTGCAGCGCATGGATCAGCAGCTGAACGCTGCTGTGGCCCCGGAAGCGGTTGACCTGGGGGCAGAAGGCCGCGTCCACCCAGTCGCCGGGCCGGGGGTCCACCTGGTCCAGCCCTTTGCCGAACAGCACCGCCTCATAGCTCTGGCGGAACTTTTGCAGCCGCAGCCGCAGGTGCCGCCCGCCGCCGATGGGGCTCAGCTCCGTCAGCCTGGCCCCGCTCAGGCACAGCAGCGGACGGGGGTTCCCGGCGCCGCAGGGTTCCAGCCGCTCCAGCGCCGCCACGCTCTCCATCTCCAGCAGCGCCGGACGGTCCACGCACAGCTCCGGCTCCAGCGTGGCCTCCGAGGGGGCCGGGTGATTTCTCCAATAGTCCGCCAGCGCTGCGCGAAAATCGTCGATGCGCTCCCGGCGGATGGTCAGCCCCGCGGCCAGGGCGTGGCCGCCGAAGCCCTCCAGATAGTCCCCGCAGGCGCTCAGCGCTTCAAAGAGGTTGAAGCCCCCGCAGCTGCGGCAGGAGCCTTTGCCCCGCTCCCCCTCCAGGGAGATCATCACGGCGGGGACGCTGTAGGCCTCCGCCAGGCGGCTGGCCGCGATGCCGATGACCCCCTGGTGCCAGCCCTCCCGGGCCAGGACGATGGGCGCTTCCGCCTTGCCGTCCCCCAGGGCGGCGGCGGCCTCCTCCCAGATGCCGGTCTCCAGGGTCTGGCGCTCCCGGTTCAGGGCGTTCAGTTGGGCGGCCATCTCCCCGGCCACCCGGGGGTCGGCGGTCAGCAGCAGCTCCGTCGCCACCGCCGTGCGCCCCAGCCGCCCGGAGGCGTTCAGCCGGGGGGAGATGGAAAAGCCGATGGTCCCGGCGGTCAGCTTCCGCTCCCCCAGCCGGGCCTGTTCCGTCAGCGCCCGCAGCCCCGGGCGCGGGTCGCGCTGCAATTTCTCCAGGCCCCGGCGCACGATGTAGCGGTTCTCCCCCAAAAGGGGCATCACGTCCGCCACCGTGCCGATGGCCACCAGGTCCGCGTAGCGGCGCAGCACCGCCTCGCTGTTGCCCTCCAGGGCACAGAGCAGCTTGAAGGCCACTCCCACCCCCGCCAGTTCCGCGCCGCCCCAGGCGCAGTCCGGGCGCTTGGGGTCCACCACCGCCACGGCGGGGGGCAGGATCTCCCGGCACTGGTGGTGGTCGGTCACGATCATGTCCACGCCCAGCGCCGCGGCATGGGCGGTCTCCTCCACCGTGGTCACGCCGCAGTCCACCGTGACGATCAGGCTGATGTCCCGGCTGTGCAGCGCGTCGATGGCCCCGGCGTTGACGCCGTAGCCCTCCTCCATCCGGTCGGGGATGTAGAGCAGACAGGGCAGGCCCCGGGCGCGGAGATAGTCGGTCAGCATACAGCTGCTGGTGATGCCGTCCACGTCGTAGTCCCCGTAGACCGCCACCCGCTCCCGCCGCTCGATGGCCAGCCGCAGCCGCGCCACCGCCTTGTCCATGTCCGTCAGCGCCAGAGGGTCACCCAGCGCCTCGTCCCCGGCGTCCAGAAAGGCCAGCGCCGCCTTGGGCGTTTTCAGCCCCCGCGCCCACAGCACGGCGGCCAGCAGCGGCGCCAGCCCCGCCCCCGTCAGCGCGTCCGGCACCTCCGTCCGCCCCCGGGGGATCTTCCATCGCAGTTCCTTCATCGCAAACTTGTCCCTTATTATAATAAATAATGAAACAGTATAGCACGGTTCCGGCCCGGACGCAAGGGTGGGGGAGAAAAAAAGCGGAAGGGGACAGATTTGATTTTTTTGGATTTCTTTACAAACGGGAAGAAACGTGGTATCATATGCATAGAAAGGTATGGAGGCTCTTTGAGGTAGTAGATTTCGTCCCGACTACACGCCGATGGTATGGACAGGGGGGACCCGAGAGATGCGGGAGAAGGGGACGCCCGCCAGAGAGCCTCCGTATTTCTTTCCGAAACAAAGCCACATCGTCAAAAACAGGGAGCGCAAGGCCCCCTGTTTTTGCGTCCGTACAGCTGCGGAATCCCCCGAAAACTGTCAAATCTCCTCGACAGCTTTTCCTTGCCAATTTCTCCAGAATTCGATATAATATCCCGGCCAGCGGAGGCGGAGGGGGGTGTCCCCCTGCCGTTATCCGCTCTTCGGCGTCTGTGTATGGCGCCGCAATGGATCTCCCATCGGAGTGTGATAACCTATGTCTGACTATTTGACCGCCTCTCCCTTCTGGTTGGGGGAGGCCCTGCCCGTGCTGCGGGCCCTGGACGCGGGGGAGAGCCCGGTCCTTGTCAGCGGCATCGGCGCGGCGGCCCGGGCGCACATGGCCGCCGGGCTGCGGCGGGCTTTGGGCCAGCCGCTCTTTGTCCTCTGCCCGGACGACACGGCGGCGGAGACCATGGCCCGGGACCTGGAGTTCCTGCTGGACGAACCGGCCCTGCGGCTTACCGGGCGGGAGCTGAACCTCTACGCCGCCGAGACCGCCAGCCGGGAGGCGGAGCAGCGGCGGCTGGCCGCCTTGGACGCGCTGGCCCGGGGGGCGTCCCCGGTGACGGTCTGCACCGTGGGCGGGGCGCTGCTGCGGACTCTGCCCCCGGCGGCCCTGCGGGAGACCGCCTTCGAGCTGCGCGCCGGGCAGGAGATCAGCCCGGAGCAGGTGGAGTGCGCGCTGCTGCACTGCGGCTATGTCCACCGGCTCCAGGTGGACGCCCCCGGCCAGTACTCCCGCCGGGGCGGCATCCTGGACATCTACTCCCCGGGCCAGGGCAGCCCCGTCCGCGTGGACTTCTGGGGGGACGAGATCGACGGCATGGGCAGCTTTGACCCGGAGACCCAGCGCCGGGTGGAGAACGTGGAGACCTGCCGCGTGCTCCCGGCGGCGGAGTGCATCCCCGGCCTGGCCCCGGGGGGCGAGTCGGGCCTGGCCGACCGCCTGGACGCGGAGGGCGTCCGCCTGAACCGTTCCCGAAACGCCCAGCGGCAGAAGCTGGCCCAGACGCTCCGGGCCGAGGCCGAGCGCCTGCGGGAGACCGGGACCCTGCCCGCCGCGGACCGCTATCTGAACCTGATCTATCCCAAAGCCGCCTGCGCCCTGGACTACATCCCCCCGGACGCCCTGCTGGTCCTGGACCAGCCGGGGAAGTGCGCCCATCTGGCGGAGGAGCAGGAGAAGCTGCTGGAAGAGGATCTGAAGCTCCTGCTCAGCGGCGGGCACCTGCTGGGGGACTATGCCGACTTCCGGCTGGACTGGGAGGAGCTGCTGCGCCGGATCGGGAACTTCCCCTGCGTGCTGGCGGACAACTTCACCCCCGGCCGCTGCCGCCCGGAGCCCCGGGCCATCGTCAGCGTCCTGGCCAAGCAGCTGCCCGGCTACGGCGGCAACCTGGAGGCCGCCTGCGAGGACCTGCGGCACTACACCGGCGCGGGCTACGCCGTGGTGGTGCTGGCCGGGGACGAGCGCCGGGCCAGGGCGTTGCGGGACTTCTTCTTCGAGCGGAACATCACGGCCCGGCTGCTGGCGCGGCTGGACGAGCCGGTCTCGCCCGGCCAGGCGGCGGTGGCGGTGGGCGCCCTGTCCGGCGGCGTGGAGTACGTCCGCACAAAGCTGGCCCTGCTGACCGACGCCCAGATGA
Source organism: Oscillospiraceae bacterium (assembly GCA_017538775.1). Lineage (GTDB taxonomy): Bacteria > Bacillota > Clostridia > Oscillospirales > Oscillospiraceae > RGIG7114. Next base: position 4,277 of record JAFYIF010000005.1, read on the forward strand.
TGCAGCCGGGCTTCCGCCGGGCAAAGCGCAAGGCCAAGCTGCCCTCGGACCGGAAAAAGCTCAGCAGCTACGCCGACCTGCGCCCCGGGGACCTGGTGGTGCACGAATACCACGGCATCGGGCGCTTTGTGGGCATCGTCCAGATGAAGATGGACGGCATCGAAAAGGACTATGTGAAGATCGCCTACGCGGGCACCGACCTGCTCTACGTCCCCGCCACCCAGCTGGACCTGGTGAGCAAGTACATCGGCGCGGGGGAGGACCGGCCCGTGAAGCTCAGCCGCATGGGGGGCACGGACTGGACCCGCTCCAAGCGCCGCGCCAAGGCCGCCGCCAAGGAGATGGCCGGGAAGCTGATCCAGCTCTACGCCGCCCGGAAGCGCCTGCCCGGCCACGCCTTTTCCCCGGACAGCCCCTGGCAGACGGAGTTTGAAAACTCCTTCGGTTACCCGGAGACCGCCGACCAGCTCCGGGCCGTGGAGGAGATCAAGCGCGACATGGAATCCCCCGCCCCCATGGACCGGCTGCTCTGCGGCGACGTGGGTTACGGCAAGACCGAAGTGGCCCTGCGGGCGGTGATGAAGTGCGTGCTGGACGGGATGCAGGCGGCGATTTTGGTCCCTACCACTGTGCTGGCACAGCAGCATTACCAGACCGCCATGCAGCGCTTTTTCGGCTATCCGATCCGTATCGAGGTGCTGAGCCGCTTCCGCAGCCCCGCCCAGGTCCGCGCCACCAAGGCTGGTCTGGCCGACGGGACCGTGGACATCGTCATCGGCACCCACGCCCTGCTGCAAAAGGACCTGCGCTTCCGGCGCCTGGGCCTGCTGGTGGTGGACGAGGAACAGCGCTTCGGCGTGGGCCACAAGGAGCGGCTCAAGGAGATGAGCCAGGGGGTGGACGTGCTGACCCTCTCCGCCACCCCCATCCCCCGCACCCTGAACATGGCCATGAGCGGGCTGCGGGACCTGTCCACCCTGGAGGAGCCGCCCCAGGACCGGCTGCCGGTCCAGACCTTCGTGCTGGAACACGACTGGGACCTGCTGGCCGACGCGATCCGCCGGGAGCTCCAGCGGGGCGGGCAGGTGTACTACCTTCACAATGTGATAGAGAACATCGAGCGCACGGCTTCCCGGATCATGAAGCTGCTGCCGGAGGCCAGCGTGGCCGTGGCCCACGGGAAGATGGACCAGGAGCAGCTGGCCAGCGTCATGGAGGGTGTGGCCGCCGGAGAGATCCAGGTGCTGGTCTGTACCACCATCATCGAGACGGGCATCGACATCCCCAACGTGAACACTTTGATCATAGAGGACGCGGACAAACTGGGCCTGGCCCAGCTCCACCAGATCCGGGGCCGGGTGGGCCGCAGCGCCCGCCGGGCCAGCGCCTACCTGACCTACCGCCGGGACAAGGTGCTGAGCGAGGTGGCGGAAAAGCGCCTGTCCGCCATCCGGGAGTTCGCGGAGTTCAACGCGGGCTTCCGCATCGCCATGCGGGACCTGGAGATCCGCGGCGCGGGGAATCTGCTGGGGGCCGACCAGAGCGGGCACATGGTGGACGTGGGATATGATATGTATCTCCGGCTGCTGGAGGAGGCGGTGCTGGAGGAGCGGGGCGAAAAACCCGAGCGCCGGGCCGACTGCGCCGCGGACCTGGCCGTCAGCGCCAACATCCCGGAGCGCTACGTCCGCAGCGAGGAACAGCGCATGGACCTCTACCGCCGCATCGCCCTGATCCGCACGGAGGCGGACGCGGACGACCTGACCGACGAGCTGATCGACCGCTTCGGCGACCCGCCCGCGTCCGTCAACAGCCTGATCCACGTGGCCCTGCTGCGCGGCGAGGCCACAA
>JAFYIF010000085.1 GCA_017538775.1 Oscillospiraceae bacterium
AGCACCAGCACGCGCCCGGCGCGGGAGAGCAGCTCCAGCGATTCATACCAGGCTTCGCTGTGCGCAAGGACGCAGTCGCGGATGAACGCGTTGTATTCCGCCTGCTTCCGCTCCCTCGCCATCGCTTTGGACAGATCCTCACAGACTACAAGCTCAAAATAGATGCGCGCCTGATATAAATGTTGTTCAGGGTATTCATAAACGCCCGCAGCTCCTCGCGTTTGTGGCGGAACTCCACAACGGAGGAGGCGAGAAAAACGATATGATGTTCATTCGGACACCTCTGATAATTTGAAAACTATTTTTTAACAAATATATCGCTCAATCTCCCCCACCAGCGCCTCCCGGCCCGTTCCCTTCTCTGCGGAGAAGGGCAGCAGGGGCACGGTCTCCGGGAGGCGGAGGGTCTCCCGGATCAGGCGGCAGTTCGGCTCGATCTCGCTTTTTTTCAGTTTGTCCAGTTTGTTGGCCACCACCAGCGTGGGGCGGCCGGAGCGGAGGAACCAGTCTGCCATGGTGATGTCATTGGCCGTGGGCTTGTGGCGGGCGTCCACCAGCAGGACGCCCAGGCTGATGCGCGCCGGTTCGGAGAAGAAGGCCTCCATCAATTTGGCCCAGCGGTCCCGCTCGGCCTGGCTGACCTTGGCGTAGCCGTAGCCGGGGAGATCGACGAAATAGGCCCTGCCGTCGATGAGGAAGTAGTTGACGTGGACGGTCTTGCCTGGCTGGGCCCCCACGCGGGCGAAGTTTTTCCGGTTCAGGACCCGGTTGATGACGGAGCTTTTGCCCACGTTGCTCTTGCCCGCGAAGACGATGGCCGGTTTGCCGTCCCGGAGGAAGTCCGCCGGACGGGCGGCGGACTTGACGAATGCGACGTTTTGCAGGTTCATCGGGGCACGCTCACTGTCTCACCTGCCGGCGGTGGGGCTGCTCCGGGTCCGGGATCAGCACGGGCTGCGGCGCTTCCGGATCGCCGCGCAGCAGCACGGTGTCCAGGATCCGGTCCACATGGTCGGTGGGGATGAAGTTCAGGGCCTGGCGCACCAGCGGGTCGATGTCCTCCAGGTCTTTCTCGTTCTCGGCGGGGATGATGACCGTGTGGATGCCCAGACGCAGGGCGGCCATGGTCTTCTCTTTCAGCCCGCCGATGGGCATGACCCGGCCCCGCAGACTGATCTCCCCGGTCATGGCGATGTCGTGCCGGACGGGCAGGCCGGTGAGGGCGCTGATGACCGCCACGGTGATGGTGATGCCCGCGCTGGGGCCGTCCTTGGGGATGGCGCCCTCCGGGAAGTGGATGTGGATGTCCCGGTTCTGATAGAAGTCCGGGTCGATGCCCAGGGCGGTGCAGCGGGAGCGGATGTAGCTGACGGCGGCCCGGGCCGACTCTTTCATCACGTCGCCCAGGTTGCCGGTGAGCTCCAGCTTCCCGGAGCCGGGCAGGACGCTGACCTCCACATCCAGCACTTCCCCGCCCACCTGGGTCCAGGCCAGGCCGTGGACCAGGCCCACCTCGTCCTTGAGGGGCAGACGGCTGGTGCGGTATTTCGGGATGCCCAGCAGGGCCTCCACCTGTCCGGCGCGGAGGCTGACGCTTTTCTTCGTCCCCTCCGCCAGCATCCGGGCGGTCTTGCGGCAGAGGGCGGCCAGCTCCCGTTCCAGCACGCGGACGCCGCTCTCCCGGGTGTAGTCGGCGATGATCTCCCGGAGGGCGTCGTCGCTGACCCGGAGCGTGGCGGCGCTCAGGCCGTGGCGCTTCCGCTGCTTGGGCAGCAGATGCTCTTTGGCGATGTGCAGCTTTTCCTCGTCGGTGTAGCTGCCCAGGGTGATGAGCTCCATCCGGTCCAGCAGCGGGCGGGGGATCGTGTCGGCGGTGTTGGCGGTGGTGATGAAAAACACCTCGCGCAGGTCCACCGGGATCTCCAGATAGTGGTCCCGGAACGCGCCGTTCTGCTCGCTGTCCAGGGCCTCCAGCAGCGCCGCGGAGGGGTCGCCCCGGTAGTCGCTGCCCAGCTTGTCGATCTCGTCCAGCACCATGACGGGGTTCATGCTCCCCGCCTGGCGCAGACCCTCCAGAATGCGGCCCGGCATGGCCCCCACATAGGTCTTCCGGTGGCCGCGGATCTCCGCCTCGTCGTGGACGCCGCCCAGGGAGATGCGGGCCAGCTTCCGCCCGGTGGCCCGGGCGATGCTCATGGCCACGCTGGTCTTGCCCACGCCCGGCGGCCCCACCAGGCACAGTACCCCGCCCCGCAGCTCCGGGGCCAGCTGCCGCACGGCCAGGTATTCCAGAATGCGGTCTTTCACCTTTTCCAGCCCGTAGTGGTCCTCATCCAGCACCCGGCGGGCCTTCTGCACGTCCACCGTGTCCTTCGTGCGGACGTTCCAGGGCAGCTCCAGCACCGTGTCCAGATAGCCCCGCAGCACCGCGCCCTCGCTGCTGCCGTAGGGCTGCCTGGCCAGGTGGCCCAGGTCTTTCAGCAGACGCTCCTCGCTCTCCCGGGGCAGGTGCAGGGCCAGGATGCGCTTGCGGTAGTCCTCCTGTTCCTCCGGCTGCTCCTCGCCCTCCCCCAGTTCCTGGCGGATGAGCTTGAGCTGCTCGCGCAGATAGTAGTCCCGCTGGGCCCGGTCCATCTCCTGCCGGGTGTGCTCGTCCAGCTCCTTTTCCAGGGTCTGGATCTCAATCTCCTGCCGCAGCAGGCGGTCCACCAGCTCCAGACGGCGGGTGGGGTGCAGTTCCTCCAGGACCTGCTGCTTGCGCTCAAAGCTGCTCAGGGTGTACTGGGCCACAAAGTCCGCGACGAAGCCCGCGTCGTCGCTGTCCAGCAGCCGCAGAAAGCGCTCCGGCATGGGCTGGCCCATGAGCTCGCAGAACGTCTGGAACTGGCCGAGACAGTGGCGGATCAGCGCCTCCCGGCGGGCGGCGCTCAGGCGGGTGGCCGGCGTGGGGAGCGGGGCCACCTCGGCGCTGAAGTAGGGGGCGGCCTCCCGGACGCTGAGAATCCGGGCGCGGTAGAGGCCCTCCACCATCACCTTCACCAGATTGCCGCCGGGGATGCGGAGCATCTGGCGCACGGAACAGACCGTTCCCACGGCGTACAGCTCCTGCCGCCGGGGCATCGGGGCGGTGACATCCGACTGGGTCACCAGGAAGATCTCCTGGTTCTCCCCCAGCGCGGCGTTCAGGGCGGCGACGCTCATGGGCCGCTCCACCTCAAAGCTCAGAAGCACGCCGGGAAAGGCCGTGACGCCCCGCAGGGGCAGCAGGGGCAGCAGCGCGGTCTGTCTGGTCTCTTCGTTCATCTTCCAGCCTCCTTTCGGGGGGTTGTCAGCTACGGCGGCGGGGTTTGCCCGCCGCCGTAGGATTCGAGTTATGCTTCCCGGATGATCTCCGGGTCGGTGCCGTTGCGGATGCAGTCGGCGGTGATGATCACCCGGCGGATGCTCGGGTCGCTGGGCACCTCGTACATCACCCGGGTCATGGTGTTCTCCATCACGCTGCGCAGACCCCGGGCGCCGATCTCCATGGCGATGGCCTTGTCGGCGATGGCCTCCAGCGCCGCGTCCTCGTAGATCAGCTCCACGTTGTCCATCTCCATCAGGGCCTTGTACTGCTTGGTCAGCGCGTTTTTCGGCTCCGTCAGGATGTGGACCAGGTCCTCCCGGCTCAGGGAGTTCAGAGGGCAGATGACCGGCAGACGGCCAATCAGCTCCGGGATGATGCCGAAGCGCAGGATGTCGTGCTGCTGGACGTGCTGCAGCACTTCGCCCAGGTTGCGCTCCCGGGCGCTGCGGATCTCCGCTTCGAAGCCCATGCTCTTGCGGTCCAGGCGCTGCTCGATGATCTTCTCGATGCCGTCAAAGGCGCCGCCGCAGATGAACATGCTGTTGGTGGTGTCGATGTGGATGAAGTCCTGTTGGGGGTGCTTGCGCCCGCCCTGGGGCGGGACGGCGGCCACCGTGCCCTCCAGAATCTTCAGCAGAGCCTGCTGCACCCCCTCGCCGGACACGTCCCGGGTGATGGAGGTGTTCTCGCTCTTGCGGCTGATCTTGTCCAGCTCGTCGATGTAGATGATGCCGCGCTGGGCCCGCTCCACGTCGAAGTCGGCGGCCTGCAGCAGCCGCAGCAGGATGTTTTCCACGTCCTCGCCCACATAGCCGGCCTCCGTCAGGGTCGTGGCGTCGGCGATGGCGAAGGGCACGTCCAGCATCCGCGCCATGGTCTGGGCAAAGAGGGTCTTGCCGCTGCCGGTGGGGCCGATCAGCAGGATGTTGCTCTTTTGCAGCTGCACGTCGCTGTCCTGGAAGCCGTGGAAAATGCGCTTATAGTGGTTGTAGACCGCCACGGACAGGGCCACCTTGGCCCGCTCCTGTCCCACGATGTAGTCGTCCAGCACCTGCCGGATCTCCGTGGGCTTGGGCAGATTGGCGGGCACCAGGTCCGCACGCTCGCCGCCGGAAGGAGGGGGATAGCTCTCCGCATAGTCCGCGCCCACGATGTCCATGCAGAGACGGACACAGTCGTCGCAGATATAGGCTCCGTTGCCCGCGATCAGGCGGTTCACCTGGGACTGCGGCTTGCCGCAGAAGGAACAGCGGATGCTGCCTTTTCCCGAGTCAGACTTTGCCATAATTTCTGGATTTCCTTTTCTGAAAAAATCGGTTTTCGCGCTGAGTTTTCTTGTTGAGACGGAGAGGGACGCCGGCAGCGGCGTCCCTCTCGCTGGTCGGTCAGCGCCTGAAGATGACCTTGTCGATCAGGCCGTAATCCCGGGCCTGCTCGGCGGTCATATAGTTGTCGCGCTCGCAGTCGGCGCGGACGGTCTCCATCGGCTTGCCGGTGTTCTCGGACAGGATGCGCGTCAGCTTCTCTTTGATTTTCAAGATCTGCTGGGCGTGGATCTCGATGTCCGTGGCCTGACCCTGGAAGCCGCCCAGGGGCTGGTGGATCATGATCTCCGCGTTGGGCAGGGCGATGCGCTTGCCCTTCGCCCCGCTGGACAGCAGGAACGCGCCCATGCTGGCGGCCATGCCGATGCAGATGGTGGACACGTCGCACTTGATGTACTGCATCGTGTCATAGATGGCCAGGCCGCTGGTGACGCTGCCGCCGGGGGAGTTGATGTAGAACTGGATGTCCTTGTCCGGGTCCTGGGCCTCCAGATAGAGCAGCTGGGCCACCACCAGACTGGCGGTCACGTCGTTGACCTCTTCGCTGAGCATGATAATCCGGTCGTTCAGCAGACGGGAGAAGATGTCATAGGACCGCTCTCCCCTGCTGGTCTGTTCCACTACATACGGTACCAGACTCATGTTGGGTACCTCCTTTGCTGTGCTGCGCTCCCCGTTTGCCAGGGGAGCATATCCCTTCCGCCGGGAAATTATACCTGGGTCTCCTCCGGGGCGGCAGGGGCTTCGATCTTCTCCGGGGCCGCGGGGGCCTCGATCTTCTCCGGGACCTCCGGGGCGGCGGGTGCCTCGATCTTCTCAGGGGCCGCGGCAGGGGCTTCGACCTCGGCGGGGGCTTCCGCCTCAGCGGGAGCTTCTGCCTCAGCGGGGGCTTCGGCTTCGGCGGGGGCCGCTTCTTCCTGCTCGCTCTCCGGCTTGTCGGTGGCGACGCCGTTGGCCAGGATGAAGTCGGCGGCCTTCTTGCGGGTCAGCTCGCCCTTCACGACCTCTTCCTTCAGCACGGACTTGAGATAGTCCAGGTCCATCTCGTACTTCTCCGCGCTCTTCTTGTACTCTTCCTCGATCTCCTCGGCGGTGGGGATCAGGCCCTCCAGCTGGGCGATCTTCTCCAGCATCAGCTCGCTGCGGACCTCGCTCTCCGCCTGGGGGCGCATGAAGCTGCGGAACCCGGCCTCGTTCATGTTCAGCATGGCCAGATACTGGTCCAGGGTGTAGCCCTGCACGGAGACGCTGCGGGAGTACTCCTCCACAATGGCCTCCAGCCGGGCCTTGATCATCACATCGGGGATGCTGACGGTGACGCCCTCGGCGGCCTTGCTCATCAGGGCGCTGCGGAAACCGGCGGTGTTCCGCTCCTCGGCCTTGGTCTCCAGATCCCGGCGCAGGCTGTCCCGGTAGGCTTCCAGCGTGTCGTACTCGCTGACATCCTGGGCAAAATCGTCGTCCAGCTCGGGGAGCTGCTCCTCCTGAACCTCGTGGACCTTGACCTTGAAGACCGCGTCCTTGCCGCCCAGCTCGTTGCCGTAATCCTCCGGGAAGGTGACGGGCAGATCCCGCTCCTCCTCGGCTACGGCGCCCACCAGCTGGTCCTCGAAGCCGGGGATGAAGGTGCCGGAGCCCAGCTTGAGCTTGTAATTCTCCGCCTTGCCGCCCTTGAAGCGCTTGCCGTTCAGATAGCCGTCAAAGTCGATGAGAAGGGTGTCGCCGTTTTGGGCGGGACGGTCCACGGCCAGGAAGCGGGCGTTGCGCTTCTGCACGGCGCGCAGCTCCGCGTCCACCTGTTCGTCCGTCACGTTGACGGCGGGCTTGTAGGCGCTGAGGCCCTTGTACTGGCCCAGGGTCACCTCGGGATAGAGGGCAACTTCAAAGCTGATGGTCAGGCTCTTGTCGTCGTCCACCTTGTAGTCGGTGATGGCGGGGTCGCCCACCGTGCGGTCCTCGACCGCTTCCAGACCGGCGCGGAAGCACTCCAGCGCAATGGCCTCCATCGCGTCTTCATAGAACACGCCCTCGCCGTAGAGGTTCTCCACCAGCTTGCGGGGGGCCTTGCCCTTGCGGAAGCCGGGGATCAGGATGTTCTTCCGGTTTTTCAGATAGGCCTTGTTGACCTCCTGCTCAAAGCGCTCTGGTTCGACCGTGACCTGAAAACGCACGTTGCCGTCTTTTCTTTCGATGTTTTTTGTTTCCATGGGGGTTCCTCCTCGTATTCCGTCGGCCCTCGCCGACGGTCTCTCTTCGCCTGTGGGCGGCTCATAAAACAGCGCATTATAATATAGCAGACTCGCATGGAAAATGCAAACACTTTCCATGCCGTTCCTGTGAAATTTCTGTAAATCCCGGGAGTTTGTCAGCCAGAATCAAGACAAGAGCCAGAAAGGCCGCACAGCGGCTATATTTTTTTGTCAATTTTTGATTTTCCTCTTGTAGTACGGTTAGTACGGTGTTATAATGGACAGGGTGATTGAAATGAGGCTGCGTATCGACCAGAACAAGAACGGAACCAAAAACTACTATGTCATGGAGTCCTACCGGACCGACTCGAAGAAAACAACTACCCGCATCGTCAAAAAACTTGGCTCCTACGACCAACTCATCCAGGTACACGATGACCCGGAAGCATGGGCGCGGGAGGTCGTAGCGGAAATGAACCGCCTGGCTCAGGAGGGTAAGCAGAAGATCATGGTTCCCTATTCCCCCTCGGAGCTGATCAAGAAAGACGATACCCGACTGTATGATGGGGGGTATCTGTTTCTGCAAAAATTGTTTTACCAGCTTCGACTGGACTATATCAGCAAACGTATTTCCAAACGGTACAACTTCTCATATAACCTGGCTGAGATTCTGGGGCACCTGGTCTACGCCCGTATCTTAAATCCGACTTCCAAACTGTCCACCTATGCGTATGCGCAGACGTTTTTGGAGCAGCCGAGTTACGGACTGAATGACGTTTACCGTGCTTTGGAGGTCATCGGTGAGGAAAAAGACGAGATTCAGTCTGCCTTGTACCAGTTCAGCAAGAATTTCGGTAAGCGGAATGACAGCATCCTCTACTACGACTGCACCAACTACTACTTTGAAATTGAGCAGGAAAGCGGGCTGCGGAAGTATGGACCGAGCAAGGAACACCGTCCGAATCCCATCGTGGAGATGGGTCTGTTCATGGACGGAGATGGGATCCCGCTTGCCTTCTGTATCCACAGCGGCAACACCAACGAGCAAACAACGCTGAAACCGCTGGAGCAGCAAATCATGCAGGACTTCGGACATGCAACATTCGTGGTTTGTACAGATGCAGGGCTTTCCTCCGTTGCGAATCGAAAATTCAACAGCTTTGGGAACCGGGCATTCATCACGACACAGTCTATCAAAAAGATGAAGAACTTTCAGAAAGAATGGGCTCTGTCCCCCAAAGGGTGGCGTCTTTCGGGTCACAAACAACTGTTTGACCTGGAAGAAGTGCTTGCCAGTGAGGAATTGCGCGAGAAGTATGATCAATGGACATTTTACAAGGAGGAATGGTACAACGAGAATGATATTGAGCAAAAATATATCGTGACCTTCTCCCTCAAATACATGAATTACCAGCGCAGGATTCGGAACGAGCAGATTGCCCGGGCAGAAAAGGCGCTGACTTCCCCGGAGAAACGGGAACGGACCCGGCAGACCGATTACAAGCGCTTCATCACCAGGATTCCTGTTACAAAAGACGGTGAAGTAGCC
>JAFYIF010000086.1 GCA_017538775.1 Oscillospiraceae bacterium
GCCGGCATCTCCCTGAACGAGCACTTCGTCAAGGTCGTCAGCTGGTACGACAACGAGTGCGGCTACGCCGACAAGATGCTCTGCCTGGCCGAGCATATGTTCTCTGTGGATCACCCGGAGGAGTAAGTCTCCCATCCCGCCTTATTCTACGCACGTCGCCCCGCCAAACGGCGGGGCGACGGTTTTTTCATTTTCCGCTCTCTTTTGCGCGTCCGGAGCCCTTGCGGAACACCACCAGTCTGCCGAAGATGAAGTTCAGCGTGGCGGAGATGACGGCCAGCGGGATCTTGATGATGTACTCGTTCATGTGCAGGACACGGAGGCCGACGGTCAGCAGGCCCTGCTCGATCAACCAGACGCCCACCCGGCCCAGGGCGAATTTCCAGGCCTCCTGCGCCACTTCCTTCCCCTTGCTGCGGCTCTCAAAGGCGGTCTTCCGCTCCGTGGCGAAGGCGAAACAGACGCCCGCCACAAAGGCCAGAAAGTTGGCCGGCTCCGCGTTGACGTTCAGCAGCAGCAGACCGTAATAGACGATCCAGTTCACCAGCGTGGTCAGGCCGCCGAAGAACAGGTAACAGACGATGTGCCAATAGCGGTTGATGAGGCCGCAGAGTTTTGTGATCATAGCTTGTTTTTTCTCCTCTTTTGTGTCACAGCAGCGATCGAATCGTTACGCACGGGAACGCTCCTGTGCTGCCCGGATCGCGTCGGTCATGGCCTGATTCAGTTCCTCCGCGGTGCAGCATGTCGCACCGGCGAGGCGATCCCGCTCGATCCCCAGCAGCTTTTCCCGAAGCTGCAACATCTTTTCTCTGCGGACAAAGGCTTCGATCTCCATGACGACCAACTCGCCCTCTCCGTTTTTCGTCAAATAGACCGGCTCCCCGGTTTTCCTGCACAAGTTGGCGATCCCGTCGTAGATTTGCCGAATCGCCTCCATAGCAGGATGTTGAGGGTATGATATCTGAATTCTACGATTCTGTCAACTCCCGATTCCGCTTCGCCTGTCCGTATGACGCGAAGAAGATCAAAAAAGCTGTCAGTGGGAACCGTCCCTGCCGACAAAGAAAACAGGTCTGTCCGCTTTGACAAAAGAGGGCGCTCCCAGACCGGGAACGCCCTCTGCCTTGTTTTCTGCTTACTTTCTGAGTTCCTTTTCCGCCCGGAAGTGGTCCCGGGTCAGCTTTGCCACCACGCCGCTGAGGGCGAAGACGGCGATGAAGTTGGGAATGGCCATCAGGCCGTTGAAGGTGTCGGCCACATCCCAGACCACGTCGATGCTGGTGACGCAGCCCACCACCGCCACGGCGACGAAGAGGATGCGGTACCAGAGGATCGCCTTGGTGCCGAAGAGGTACTGGACGCAGCGGGTGCCGTAGAGGGCCCAGCCCAGGACCGTGGAGAAGGCGAAGAGCATCAGGGCCACCGTGACGAAGACGGAGGCGATCTTGCCGCCGAAGACTGTGGCGAAGGCCGCGGTAATCAGCTCGCTGCCGGGCTTGACGCCGAACTGGATGTCCACGCCGCTGACGATGATGGTCAGGGCGGTGAGGGTGCAGATCACGATGGTGTCGGCAAAGACCTCGAAGATGCCGTAGAGGCCCTGCTTGACCGGGTCTTTCTCGCTGGTGGCGGCGTGGGCAATGGCCGCGGAGCCCAGGCCGGCCTCATTGGAGAAGGCGCTGCGGCGCAGACCCCAGATGATGGTGTTCTTCAGGACGATGCCGGAGGCGGCGCCGAACATGGCCTCCGGGGTGAAGGCGGTGGAGAAGATCTTGCCGAAGGCGTCGCCGAGGCTGCCGATGTTGCCGAAGATGACCACCAGGGTGAAGATGATGTACAGCAGGCTCATGAAGGGGATGAGCTTCTCCGTCACGCTGCCGATGCGCTTGATGCCGCCGATCAGGATGATGCCGATGAGCAGGGCCAGCAGCAGGCCGATGACCCAGCGCATGATGAGCGCGGTCTCATCCGGCACGGTGGTGAAGGCCTGGACCGCACCGATCAGGGAACCGGTGACGGAGTTCACCTGGCTCATGTTGCCGATGCCGAAGCTGGCCAGGGCCGCGAAGATGCTGAACAGGATGGCCAGCCAGCCCCAGCCCTTGCCCATGCCGTTTTTGATGTAGTACATGGGGCCGCCGACCCAGTCGCCCTTGTCGTCCCGCTCCCGGTACTTGACCGCCAGGGTGACCTCGCTGTACTTGGTGACCATGCCCACCAGGGCCGCGATCCACAGCCAGAACACCGCGCCGTAACCGCCCAGGGCAATGGCCTGGCTGGTGCCGACGATGTTGCCGGTGCCCACCGTGGCGGCCAGCGCCGTGGTGACCGCCTGCAGCGGTGTCACCTCGCCCTTGCCCGCCTTGGCGGAGCGGAACATCTTGCCCACGGTGTTGCGGAGCATGTAGCCGAAGCGGCTGAACTGCACCGCGCCGGTGCGGATGGTCAGGTAGATACCGCCGACGATGGCGAAGGGCAGAAAGATATAGAGCCAGGCCACCGTGTTCAGGGTCCCGGTAAAGAACCCTACCATGTCGTTGAGTACTTGCATACGCATCCTCCCCATGTTCAATTGTGCTGTTGATGGACCCGCCATCGAATAAATTAACCAAATGTTAACACAGCCGTCCCCCTGTGGCAAGCAATTTTCTCTGCCGGGTACACATTTTGTGCCAAACGGAGATTTTTTGCAAAAAACCGACGGAAGCCTTTGTAGAGATTGGACAGAAAAGCAAAATGCTGGCGGCGTTCCTCCGGATGGAGAAGCGCCGCCGGTTCGTACCGTCGCAAAACGCGGGGCTCAGATCTCTTTCAGGGTCTCGGCGAAGGCCGCGTAGCGGGCGATCTTTTCCTGGCAGAGGGCCTGGCTGGCGTCCCGGACCAGCAGGTAAATTTTGATCTTCGGCTCCGTGCCGGAGGGGCGGATGATGAAGCTGCTGCCGTCGGCCAGCTCGAAGTAGAGGACGTTGCTGCCGCGGATGTGGGTCTCCCCCACCACGCCCAGGCCGTGGACGCTCACCGTGCCGCTGCTGTAGTCCCGGACCCGGTTCACCGCCACGCCGGCGATCTCCGCCAGGGGCTCCCGGCGCAGCCGGTCCATGATCTGCCGCATCCGGTTCAGGCCGTCCAGACCCGGCATCACCAGGTTCAGGGTGCGCTCGGCGTAGTTGCCGTATTTTTCGTAGAGGGCGTCCAGGGCGTCCAGCAGGGTCATGCCCTGGCAGCTGTAGTAGGCGGCCATCTCCGCCACCATCATGCTGGCGGTCACCGCGTCCTTGTCCCGGACGTAGTCGCCCAGCATGTAGCCGTAGCTCTCCTCATAGGCGAAGAGATAGCGGTAGCTGCCCTCGCTCTCCCACTGGGCGATGCGCTCGGCCATGAACTTGAAGCCGGTGAAGGTGTCCTCGATGTGGACGCCGTTCTGCTCCGCCACCGTGCGGGCCATTTCGGTGCTGACGATGGTTTTCAGCGCGCCGGGCCGCTCCGGCAGGGTGCCGGTGCGCCGCCGGGCCTGGATCACATAGTCCAGCAGCAGCACGCCCATCTGGTTGCCGCTGATGGGCAGATACTCGTCTCCCCGCCGGGCCAGGCAGCCGATGCGGTCGGAGTCCGGGTCCGTGCCGATGATGAGGTCGCTGCCCACCTGCCTTGCCAGCTCGATGGCCAGGGCGAAGCCCTCCGGGTTCTCCGGGTTCGGGGAGACCACGGTGGGGAAGTCGCCGTCGATGAGCATCTGGTTCGGCTCCGGGTACAGATAGCGGATGCCCAGCCGCCGCAGGGCCTCCGGCACCAGCTTGTGCCCGGCCCCGTGGAAGGGGGTGTAGACGATCTTCAGCTTGCCCGCCGCCTGGGCCACCGCCTCGTGGTCGATGGCCTGGGCCAGCACCTGCTCCAGGAAGGCCTCGTCCGTCTCCGTGCCGATGAGCTCCAGCAGACCCTGGGCCAGGGCGTCCTGGGGGTCCATGCTGCGGAAGCCGGTGAAGATATCGATGCGCTCCATCTCCTCGGCAATGGCTGCGGCCTTGTTCGGGGGCAGCTGGGCCCCGTCGGACCAGTAGACCTTGTAGCCGTTGTATTCCTTCGTGTTGTGGCTGGCGGTGACGTTGACGCCCGCCTGGGCGCCGTAGTGCCGGATGGCAAAGGACAGCTCCGGCGTGGGGCGCAGGGCGTCAAACAGCCGGACGTGGATGCCGTTGGCCGCCATGACGCAGGCGGTCTCCAGGGCAAAGCGCGCGCTGTTGTTCCGGCAGTCGTAGCAGACCACCACGCCGGCGGCCCGGGCCTCCGGCCCCTCCGCCGCGATCACGTTGGCAAAGGCCTGGCTCGCGTGGCGGATGACGTGGACGTTCATGTGGTGGAGTCCCACCTTCATGGTGCCCCGCAGTCCGGCGGTGCCGAATTCCAGGGGGGCGAAAAAGCGTCCCTCGATCTCCTTCTCGTCGTTCTGGATCTCGTTGAGTTCCCGCCACTCGCACTCGTTCAGGGCGGGGCTGTCCAGCCAGCGCTGGTATTCGGCTCTGTAATCAGTCATTGCTGTCCTCCAATTCGATGTCCGCTTCCATCAGATCCTTCGCTGTCTCATACAGGGTCTCCGGCACATAGAGCGCCGAACCGGTGCCGCTCATCCCCAGGACCACCTTGCCGAAGGCCCCGTCCCCGGGATAGCTGCGCAGGACGGGGACGCCGTAGGCCTCCAGCAGATTGATGAGAAACACGTCCGCCATGTCCACGCTGGACCGGGTGGCGAGATAGCGCGGGGCCACAAATTCCCCCGACTCGTCCCTGGGCCAGCGCCGCTGCAAGTCCCCCGGCAGGGCGCTCCATCCGAACGCGGCTTCCTTTTCCTTCATACAAACTCCTTTTCCGTCCTTATTTATGATACCGCATCCCCTCCAGAATGGTGAAGGCGCGGTATAGCTGCTCCGCCGCCATCACCCGGAAGAGGTGATGGGGAAAGGTCATGCGCGATACGCTGAGGCGCAGCTGCGCCTTTTGTTTGAAATCCTCGGCCAGGCCGTTGGAGGAGCCGATGACGAAGCAGAGCTTCCCCTGTCCCCCGTCGCGCCGCTGGCCGATGTAGGCGGCCAGCTCCTCGCTGCTGAGCATCCGGCCCTCCACGCAGAAGCAGCAGACCGCGGCCCCTGCGGGGATGCGCCTGGTCAGGGCCTCCGCCTCCCGGGCCAGAGCGGCGGCGATCTCCTTTTCGGAGGGCTGCTCCGGCAGGCGTTCCTCCGGCAGTTCCTCCAGCTCAAAGCGGCAGAAGGCCCCCAGACGCTTGCGGTATTCCTCCACCGCCTCCCGGTAATGGCGCTCCCGCAGACGGCCCACGCACAGCAGCTTCACCAGCAGCATGGCTGCGCCTCCGCCGTCTCCAGGGTCCAGCGCTCCTGCGCCGGGGCCACGAAGACCCCCGCCGCGTCCCCCAGGGCGCTCCGCACGGTCCGCAGCGCCAGCTCCGGCCGGTTGTTCTCCTGGCTGAGGTGGCCCAGGACCAGATATCGGGTGCCGGATTCCTCCAGCTCCCGGGCCAGCGCGGCGCAGGCGGCGTTGGAGAGGTGACCCCGGTCGGAGAGGATGCGGCGCTTGAGGGAGACCGGATAGGGCCCATGGCGCAGCAGCTCCGGGTCGTGGTTGGCCTCGATGAGCACCGCGTCGGCCCCCAGCAGGCCCCGGCGCACCGGCTCCGTCACCGTGCCCATGTCGGTGGCCAGGGCGAAGCGCTCGCTCCCCTCCACCCGCCAGCCCACGCTGTAAGCCGTGTCGTGGGGCGTGGGGAAGCAGCGGAGGCGGAGGCCGAACTGCTCGCTGGGCGTGTCCAGGGGCAGCTCCCGCAGACAGGGTTCCACCCCCGCCACGCAGTACCGCAGCTCCCGGGCCACACCCTCCGAAGCCAGCACCGGCAGCGGACAGGCCCGCAGCAGCACGGCCAGGCCGCTGATGTGGTCCCTGTGGCTGTGGGTGATCAGCACGGCGCTGAGGTCTTCCGGCTCCAGACCGGACGCTCGCAGCTGCTGGCGGATGCGCCGACAGGAGATGCCCGCGTCCAGCAGCAGGTGCACCCCGTCCATGCTCAGCAGGGCGCAGTTGCCGCCGCTGCCGCTGGCAAAGGTGGTCAGACGCATTGGCAGACAGGCCCCTCGCTGCTCTGGCGCAGACGGCCCGGCTCGTCCGGCTCCGACACGGCGGCGATGTCCGCCCCCAGGGCGCGGAGCTTGCCCACGATGTTCTGATAGCCGCGCTCGATGTAGATCACGTCCTCGATGACGGTGGTGCCCTCGGCACACAGGCCCGCCACCACCATGGCGGCTCCGGCCCGCAGATCCCGGGCGGCCACCGGCGCGCCCATCAGGCTCCGGACGCCCTCCACCACCGCAGTCTTGCCGCTGACGGTGATCTCCGCGCCCATCTTTTTCAGTTCGTTGACGTATTGATAGCGGTTGTCCCAGACCCCCTCGGTGATGACGCTGGTGCCCGATGCCAGGCAGAGGACCACGCAGATCTGGGGCTGCATGTCCGTCGGGAAGCCGGGGTAGGGCAGGGTCTTGACGTTGGTGCGCTCCAGCGGGCGGTCCCGCCGGACCACGATGTAGTCGTCTCCCTCGGTGATGCCGACACCCATCTCCCGCAGCTTGGCGGAGATGCACTCCAGGTGCCGGGGGATCACGTTGTTCAGCCGCACTTCGCCCCCGGCGGCGGCCACGGCGGTCATGAAGGTGCCCGCCTCGATCTGGTCGGGGATCAGGCTGTAGCAGCCCCCGTGGAGCTTCTCCACGCCCCGGACCTTGATCACGTCGGTGCCCGCGCCGCGGATGTCCGCGCCCATGGAGTTCAGGAAGTTGGCCAGGTCCACGATGTGGGGCTCCCGGGCCACGTTTTCGATGACCGTCATGCCCCGGGCGGTGGCCGCGGCGATCATCACGTTGATGGTGGCCCCCACGGAGACCTTGTCCAGGTAGATGCGGGCCCCTTTCAGCCGCCCCTCCGGCGACTCGGCCTGGATCAGGCCCTTGCCGATCTCGATGCTGGCCCCCAGGGCCTTCATGCCCTTGATGTGCTGGTCGATGGGGCGGACGCCGAAGTTGCAGCCGCCGGGCATGGTGGTGCGGGCCTTGCCGAAGCGCCCCAGCATACTGCCGATCAGGTAGTAGCTGGCGCGGATGGAGCGGGTGTAGCGGAAGATGCGGTCGGAGAGGCCGACGCCGCTGCAGTCGATGTCCACGGTGCCGGGGGCCACATAGTCCACCCGGGCGCCCATCAGCTCCAGGATGCGAAGGAGCTTCTCCGTGTCGCTGATCTGGGGCAGGTTTTCGATGCGGCAGACGCCGTCCACCAGCATGGCCGCCGGGATGATGGCCACCGCCGCGTTTTTCGCGCCGGAGATCTCCACCTCGCCATGCAGGGGTTTTCCGCCTTTTATGATATATTTATACAAGGGTTTCATCCTCCTCCTGCGGCCCCCGAAGGAGCCGGGCTGCGGGTCAGGTAGACATAATATCACAATCTTGCCATTGTTTTATCATTTTAACACAGTGCGGGAAAAAAATCAATCAATTTATGGATTTCCGGGCATTTTGACCACAAAAGAAGCCCCGCGCCGCGCAGGCGCGGGAGTTTCCTCGGCAGACTACACAAAACTCAGGTTTGCAGTCTGACAATTTGCCCGGTCTCGGCGCTCAGATAGCATTCACCTGTATCCATAAGCAGCCGCCAGACCGGTTCCAGGGCGCTCTCGCCGCTGAGTCCGACGCTCATCTCATAGCCCGGCGTCAGCTCCAGAAGGCGGGAGCAGCTGAGGCTCTCCGTTTTCACCGCCCCGGCGAAGGCGGTGAGGATGCTCACCGCATCCATCCCCCGAGTCGCGCTGCGGACCGTCTCCCGGTGAAACACCGTAGTGCCTGTGATCAGCTCCAGCCGGTCCCCCACATAGCTGAAGTTCAGCACCGCATTGAACACCGGGACGCCGTTCCAGCAGCAGCAGAAGGGCAGCTCGTCGCCCCCCGTCGGCCGGTCCGCGGGCGTCCAGGGCTCCAGGCCGGAGGCCCGCAGCAGCTCCAGCGCCTGGTCCCAGCCGCTGCCCCGGCGCTGCGCCGTCTCCCCCAGGGGGAGGACGGTCAGCTCCCCGGTGCCGTGCATCATGACCTTGCCCCGCTCGCTGCCGTAATACCAGATGCCGCCGCCCTCGTCGGCGCGGACGTGGTCCCCCAGGATGCCCTGCATCCGCTGGTCCTCCAGCTCCAGGTCCCGGACCACGGTGCAGCCGTAGGGGGCCTCCTGGCTCAGGTCCAGCTCCGGGTCCAGGGAGATGCCGCTTTCGGCCAGCAGCGTGCCCAGCATCTCCTCCCGCGCCCGCTCCGCCGCCGCGTCCGTCACCCGCGTCCCCAGGAGCAGGCCCAGCAGCACCGCGTTCACCAGCAGCAAAATCAGCAGGATGATCCGTTCCAGTTGTCTTGTATCCATCAGCCGTTCACCCACAGGCAGCGAAAGCCCTCGCCGCGTTCCAGATAGCAAAGGCGCAGCGCCCCGCCCTCCCCCGCCGCGGCGATGGCGGCGGCAAAGCGCATCGGGGGCAGGGTCTCCGCCTCCGTCGATGCCCGGAAGCTCCGGGGCAGCAGCTGGGCCGACACCAGGCCGCCGTTTTGGAAGCGCAGCAGCGCCGCGCTCCCGGCGGCCAGCTCCACCGGCACCCCCTGCACGGCGTAGCGCAGCTCCACCGTGACGGCGTCCCCCTCCGTGCGCAGTCCGGCGAAGCTGAGCTGCGCGTCCCCGCAGAGGGCGCCGATGGCCGCTTCGCCCAGCCGGATGGCGTAGGCCGCCAGCTCTTCCTCCCGCAGTCCGCTCCGCTCCGCGCCCTCGCAGCTGTAGCGCACGGTGCCGTCGGCGGCGATGCGCAGGGTCTTTTCATCGTCGATGTAGACCCGGGTGTCGTCCCGCTCCCGGTAGCCGGAGGCCACATAGCTGTTCATGCCAAAGGCGCGCATCAGAGTCTCCGGATTCGGATTGACCGCCACCTCCAGGCGC
>JAFYIF010000087.1 GCA_017538775.1 Oscillospiraceae bacterium
ACGGAGCGGACCGTCTGTCCCTCCATGCAGCCCAGCACGATGTTCGTATTGCCCACGTCGATGGCGAGTATCATACTTGTTCCTCCTGTTTCGTATGGCTCCGGTAGCGCGGGGCGGGGCGGTAGAACTCGAAGATCACCGCGTCGCGGCCCCGCTCGGCGGCGGGGCTGTGGGCGGTCCAGCCCACGCGCATGGCCCCCAGCAGCTCGGCAAAACGCACGGAGCGGGGGCGGGGCCCGATGCGGTAGGCGATGAACTCCGGCCTGGCGATGAGGTTGCAAAGGGTGTGGCCCAGCAGGAAGCTCTCCACGGGACCCATACCCGCCGCTCGGTAGACCGCCGGGGGCTGGGCCAGCTGGCCCCGCAGCAGCTCCGGGGCGTGGAAGCGGAACCAGGCCACGATGCGCGGGTCGAAGCTCTCCACGCAGACCGGGCCGCCGTAGCGCCGCAGCGCCGCCAGGGTCTTTTCACACAGCTCCCGCCGGCGCTGCCCGGGTTTCAGCTCCACGATCAGGGGCGTCCGCCCGGCCACCAGCTCCAGCACGTCGGCCAGGCGGGGCAGGGTCTCCCCGGTGCCGCAGAGGGGCAGACGGCGCAGCACGGCGCTGTCCAGCCCGTCCACCCGGCCCGGGACGAAGCAGATCCGGTCCAGGGTCTCGTCGTGGAAGACCAGCACTTCCCCGTCCCGGCTGAGCTGCACGTCCAGCTCCATGCCGTAGCCCGCCTCCGCCGCCAGCCGGAAGGCCGCCAGGGAGTTCTCCGGCACCTGCTGGTCCGCCGTGTAGAGGCCCCGGTGGGCGAAGTTGCGCCCGGCGAAGGGGGCGCGTTTGGCCTTCGGTGCGCGGCCCGGGGCCAGCAGCAGCGGCGGCAGGGCCAGCAGGCAGCCCGCGCCCAGGGCAAGTTTCGTCAGGGTTTTCATTGTGTTTCCCTCCTCACACCACGTCCATGGAATCGGCCCAGCTCCCGTCCCGGGGCACGGTCACCCGGATGTTCTGCACCAGCGCGACGAACACCAGGCAGCTGAGCAGGAGCATCCCCGTGGCGTAGACCGGCAGGGCCCGCCAGGCCAGGGTGGCCCGGAAGACCAGGCCCAGCAGCACCGGGGTCAGGGTCTGGGCGGACATGCTGGCGGCGTAGTAATAGCCGGTGAAGCGGCCAATTTTGCTGTTCGGGCACAGCTCCACCACCATCGGGAAGGAGCAGTTGTGGACCAGGGCCATGCCGAAGCCCTTCACGGCCCAGACCGCGTAGAGCGCCGTGGGGAAGGCGGCCTCTCCCCCGCTCGTGACGCCGGGCCGGACGAAGCACATCAGCGCCGTGGCCAGCACCGACAGGGCCAGGCCCCCGGCCACAGTCCACTTCCGCCCGACGCGCTCGGCGATGCGCCCGGCAAGGGCAAAGCCCAGGACGCTGGCCGCCCCGCCGATGATGACGCAGAGGTTGGTATAGCTGGAGGAGGCGTTCAGGTAATAGATCACATAGTTGCCGATGTAGGTGCCCAGGGCGTTGTCCGCCATGAACCAGAGGAACTCCGCCCCCAAGATCGCCAGCAGCATCCGCCGGTTGGCCCGGCTCATCGGGGCGTCCTCGCGGACCGGGTCGGCGATGGCGGCCAGGCGTTCCCCGGCCTCCAGCTCCCCGCGGAGCTGCTCGGCCAGCTCGTTCTCCCGGATGCTGCGGTAGAGCACGAAGGCGGAGACCACCATCAGCACGCTGGCCACCAGGAAGGGCGTCTCGATGATCCAGAGGTTCCGGGCGGAGTCCTCCGCCGTGATGTAGCGGCTCAGCACCAGGAAGACCCCCAGCACCGTGGCGAAAGCCCCGCCCAGATAGCCCATGATGTTGATGACCCCGTTGGCCTTGGCCCGCAGGGGCTTGGGGGTGATGTCCGGCATCAGCGCCACGGCGGGGTTGCGGTACATCATCATGAAAATCAGCACCACGGCCATGACCGCCAGCATCCCCGCCACGTTGTGGGCGTGGAACAGCAGGGGGATGAAGGGGAAGGCCAGGGCGGAGACCAGGGTCCCCACCAGAATGAAGGGCATCCGCTTGCCGATGCGGGTATGGGTCCGGTCGGAGAGCCGACCGAAGATGGGCAGCAGGATCAGCGCCGCCAGATTGTCGCAGGCCATGACGATGCCCACGATCCACTGGACGTTCAAAATCTTCTCCGCCTCCCCGCCGGACAGCAGCGCCGCCGAAGAGATGCCGTACATCCGCCGGGCGAAGATGTCCGTCAGGAAGGTGGGGCACCAGGAGTCATAGACCTGCCACAGCAGCAGAATGCCGAAAAAGGCAAAGCCAATGAGGAAGGTGCGGCGGTAGTTGAGTTTCAGACCGCCGGGGCCGGGGTGCGATGCGTTCATTTTGCTGGCTCCTTTCTATTAAATACACAAATGATATATTAATCTGTCTCTTCTATTTCAAAAATCCCCAGTAGACAACTGTTCTGTTTTCTGTCTTTATCTTTCCGTCCTTAGAAAACTTTTGAAAGAATCTTGTCCATTCATCAATATATTGGTTGAAATTCGAGGAATCTGGTCGAATTGCATGTGATGAAGACAGGGTTCTCCCTATAAAGGTTTCATAGTCCTCATAAAGCGGCTGTTCAAATTCTCGAAGCATGACAGTTCCGTCAAAAAACTGAATGATCCCTCTTTCTCTGTCTTTCCATGAATAGTTATAGTAATCAGTTGCAATACTGTATTTTCCGACGATAGCGCGTCTCTCATCCTCCTGCAAGCCAGGAGTCTTTCTGTTCCACATCAAAACAATTGGTCCGTCTTTTTTCAGAATTCGTTTGCATTCAACTTTAAACAGCGTCGGGTCAAACCAGTGGAATGCCTGTCCCACCGTAACCGCATCCACAGAATGGTCTGGTAACGTCGTGTTTTCTGCGGTCCCGTCAATGATGCGGTATTTATTCGTTCCGTTCAGAATCTGTCCAGCCATGTCACGCATGTCCGCGTTGGGTTCCACTCCATAGATCAAAGAGACATAGTCAATAATCTGTAAAGCCAGCATTCCAGTTCCGGAACCCACATCGGCAATCACATCATCAGAATGAATCAGGGAACTGTCGACCAAAAACTGAATGGAATTGGAAGCATAATGAGGCCGAAACTTGACATAAACCTCTGCTTTCCCGGAAAAGATGTCTTTATTCATGTTTTCTGCTCCTCTCCCAAGTATCAAGAAAAGCCAAACTGCAATCTCTCCCGATCTTTGTTTCGATATCTGCAATATAAAATGGAGCGTTTGTCAAATGTGCAGGCGTTCCATCTAATTTATAAGTTACATGTGCGTAAAGAACTGTATCATCAAAAATGATCATAGCAATGTTCCTCATTTCTGAATAATACCTGAAGCATTCCCCGGGGGCACTGTCTGCTTCTTCACATCGGTCTAATGCGTCATCAATGCTCGTTTCAAGGGCTTTCTTGAAATTGCGTCTGTTCTGCATTGTCTTTTCGGAATATCCGGATAATTGTTTATCAAAAAACAGGCATTTAAAGTCCAATCCCCCCGCGATTTTTCTCCCCAACTCTTTCAATAAAACCCCATGGGAAGCATCGAACATCTTTTTGTTCTTTCGTCCAAAAATCCACAATCTTTTTTTGCAATTACTAAGGACATACTCATATAGATCATGTGTTTCAAAACCACATGGTATACTTGTAACTGTGCTGGATTCAACCAAATCATTCTGCAATCTCACAAAATGGGATACAACTTCATTTGTGCAAATAATGTCAATTTTATTGCATAATCCCTGTTTGAGTATCTCCTTTACTCTCTTTGAATATCCGGACCAATGTTCCTTTAGTCTTGCTTTGTACGCATCCCAGTTATCGGAATAATTTTTACAAATACTCTTAAACAGTTTCTCAAAAGCCTCTTTTTTAATATGGATAGCCTGGATTTGTCCAAATGGGCTGTCAAACAAATCTTCTTTTTTTATATCATCTGTCAGAATACACCATAACTTTTTTTCAGAAAAAAACATCCCTCCCGCTTCAAAGTTAATCCAGGATTGATGTATGTTATCTTTTGTAAGAAAGAACAGTCCACAGTCGCAGCGATCGATTGCTTCCGATAGCGATTCAAAAAAGCCTGTTCCAAATCGAATCGAGCTATCAGATAGCCAAGCCTCATTTTCACGCATGGTTACTTTCTGGAACAGTTCTAACGTGCATTGTGCAAGCGCTAAGCTCTTTTGTTTTGACCAACTAAAGAAAATCATTTTTCTATCTATCCCTTTCGTTCAATCGCCACCAGGATCTCCCCCGCGTCGCGGAGGACCAGGTCGGGTTTGTCCGGGCTGGCAGCCAGGAGTTCCGGCGTTGTTTCCCCACTCAGGACCAAAATTCCGGGTATCCCGGCATTCTGACCGCATTTTATGTCGGTATAGATGCGGTCTCCCACCACCGCGCAGTGTTCCGGGGGGACGCCGCAGCGGGAGATGGCCAGGAGCGGCATTCTCGGTTCCGGCTTGCCGATGACCAGGGGGCGGCGGCCCGTGGCGGTTTGGAGCATCGCGCAGACGCTGCC
>JAFYIF010000088.1 GCA_017538775.1 Oscillospiraceae bacterium
GGAGCGGGCCTTGTCCACCCGGTAAAAGCGCTCGAAGACCCGGCCCTGGTCCTCCTCGGGGATGCCCACGCCGTTGTCCGTCACGGTGCAGAAGACCCGGTCCCCTTCCACCCCCGCCGTCATGCGGATCTCTCCGCCGTCAGGGGTGTATTTGATGGCGTTGGAGACCATGTTGATCAGCACCTGTTCGATGCGGCTGCGGTCCCCCCGGATGTCCGGCAGACTCTGCCGCAGCTCCAGCCGGAAGTCGTGGCGGTGGCGCCGGGCCTCCAGCAGCTGGGCCTCGTAGACGCTGCGGATGGATTTTTCAAAGGAGAAGGCCTGAAAGTCGAAACGCAGGCTGCCCGCGTCGAAGCGGCTGAGCAGCAGCAGGTCCTGGACGATCTTGGTCAGCCGGTCGCTCTCGCTGACGATGACCTCCAGGAAGCGGCGCTCCGTCTCCCCGTCCATGGTCCCCGCCGCGTCCCCCAGGGTCTCCGCGTAGGAGCGGATGCTGGTCACCGGGGTGCGCAGCTCGTGGGACACGTTGGCCACGAACTCCCGCCGGGTGCGCTCGGAGTTTTTCAGGCTCTCGATGTTCGTCTCCAACTGATCGGCCATGTCGTTGAAGGTGCGGGCCAGGACGCCGATCTCGTCGGCGGTCTGGTTCTCCACCTTCTCCGAGAAGTCCCCCGCCGCCACCTTCTCGGCGGCCCGGGTCAGCTTCTGGATCGGGGTGACCACCGTCTTTGCCAGCAGCATCCCCAACAGACTGCTGATGAGCAGCCCCACGGCGATGGCCCGGACCACGATGCCCATCAGCTCCGCGTTCAGGCGGGTCACCGTCTCCTTGTTGTCGATGACATAGAGGATGTAGCTGCCCCCCGCGCCGCGCAGGGGCAGGGCCATGTCCATGAAGGCCTCGTCCGGGTCGGAGGCGTAGCCGTCGCCCCCGGCCAGGGCGGTGAGGATGTTGCGGGTGACCGTCAGGTGCTGCCCCTCCGCCATGTTGGACCCGGCCAGGCACTGGCCCGTCTCCCCGTCCAGGACGAAGAAGCTGCGGGTGGTGGCGTCCACCCCCAGGCGGCCCATGTTGGCCCGCAGGATATCCGCCAGCAGCGCCGCGCCGCCCTCGCCCTCCGCCGCCGCCCGCAGGTCGGCGGCCACGTCCGGGCTGGCGAAGACCTCCCGCATCCGGTCGTAGAACTCGCTGACATAGAAGTTCCGCACGCCGCTCATCAGAAAGGCCCCCACCACCAGCAGCAGCGCCACGATCAGCACCAGGATGATGGCCACCAGTTTCGTATAGATGCTCTTGACCATCCGCCGCCTCCTTTCTTCCGGGCACCGCTCAGGCCATCAGATAATAGCCGACCCCCCGGCGGGTCATCACATATTCCGGGGCGGCGGGGTTGCGCTCCAGCTTCTCCCGCAGACGGCGCACGGCCACGTCCACGGCCCGGAGATCGTCGCCGTAATAGTCGTACTGCCAGACCTGGCGCAGCAGCTCCTTCCGGCTCAGCACCTTGCCCGGGGACTGGGCCAGGCATTTCAGCAGCTCAAACTCCCGCTGGCTCAGATCCAGCTCCTGCCCGGCCCGGGTGACCACATGGCGCTCTAAGTCCAGGCACAGCTCCCGGACCGTGATCTGCGCCCCCCGGTGGCCGCTCTCGCCCCCGGCGCTCTGGAAGCTGCGGCGCAGGTTGGTCTTGACCCGGGCCAGCAGCTCCCGCATGGAGAAGGGCTTGGTGATGTAGTCGTCCGCGCCGGTCTCCAGGCCGAAGACCTTGTCCCGCTCCTCCTCCCGGGCGGTGAGCATGATGATGGGCACGTTGTCGCCCGCCTCCCGCAGCGCCCGGCAGACCGAAAAGCCGTCCAGCTTCGGCAGCATCACGTCCAGCAAGATCGCGTCCGGGGCCCCCTCCCGGGCCAGGCGCAGCCCCTCCGCGCCGTCATATGCCTTTAAGGTGTCATAGCCCTCCTTGCGCAGGTTGAAGTCCAGGATGTCCACGATCGCCTTCTCGTCGTCCACGATCAGCACTCTGCCCGGCATCCGCTCGCCTCCTCTCCCGCCAGATAGCGTCCGGCCCGCCAGACCGCCGTCACGGTCTTGGCGTCGTGTATCTCGTCGCGCAGTATCATTTCCTCCAGCTCCGAAAGGCTGTGCCGCTCCACGTCCAGAAACTCCCCCGGGTCCAGGTGGGCCCGGCCCGGGCGCAGGCCGGTGGCCAGGAAGAGGTACAGCACCTCGCTGCAATAGCCCGGGGAGGGATAGAGCCAGCCCAGGGGGACCAGGCGCTCGGCTTCATAGCCCGTCTCCTCGCTCAGCTCCCGCAGCGCGCAGTCCTCCGGCCGCTCCCCCGGTTCCAGTTTGCCCGCCGGGACCTCCAGCAGGCTTTGCCCGTAGGCGTAGCGGTACTGCCGCACGCAGTAGGCATAGCCCTCCGCATCCACGGGCAGCACGGCCACGCCGCCGTGGTGGTCCACGATCTCCCGGCAGCTCCGGCTCCCGTCGGCCAGCTCCACCTCGTCCACATGGACGCGGATGATCCGCCCGTTGTAGATCTCCCGGCTGCTCAGCTTTTTCTCTGTATAGTCCATATCGCACCTCATGCAAGCTCGTTGTCGTCGTATGGTCTCATCCTATCACAATTCTGCCCGCATTACCATAACTTTTCTGTGGAACGCCGGTATTTCCGGTGGTATCATGGGGCCTGGAGGCGATGCGGAGTGGAATATCTGGTGATGCGGCTGCCGGAGGGCCTCAGCCTCACGGACCGCGCGGCGGCGCTGCTGCTGCGGCAGACGCTCTGGCGGCGGCGGCGCTGCTGGGGCGGGGCGCGGCTGGAGCTGTACTGCGGGGCCCACGGCGCGCTGCTCTTCGCCCGGCCGGAGGGCTGCGCGGTGCGCCTGGCCCCCTATGTCCGGCCCTTCCTTCACAAATAATTTACGAATTGGCGCTTCCTTTTCGGCGCAAACGTGCTATAATGGGGGTACCATCTGAAAGAAGAGGAGGTGCCGTCCGTCATGCCCAGGGCGCAGGGGATCAAGTCCGTAGCCAGCAACCGCAAGGCCTTTCACGACTATTATGTGCTGGAACGCTGCGAAGCGGGCATCGAACTGGCCGGGACCGAAGTCAAGAGCATCCGGGCGGGCACCCTGAACCTCAAGGACTCCTTCTGCACCATCCGGGACGGGGAGCTTTTCGTCCGCGGGATGCACATCAGCCCATACGAAAAGGGCAACATCTTCAACCGCGACCCGGACCGGGTGCGGCGGCTGCTGATGCACAAAAAGGAGATCCGCCGGCTCCAGGCCCGGGTGATGCAGGACGGCATCGCCCTGGTGCCCCTCTCGGTCTATTTCAAAGACAGCCGCGTGAAAGTGGAGTTGGGCCTCTGCCGTGGCAAAAAGCTCTACGACAAGCGCGACGCCGACGCGAAACGGCAGGCCGGGCGGGATATGGAGCGCGCCCTGCGACAACACTGAGGAGGAATGTTCTATGAATCCCATCGTCACCATCGAAATGGAAAACGGCGGCGTCATGCGCGCCGAGCTCTATCCCGACATCGCCCCCAACACGGTCAACAACTTCATCTCCCTCATCCAAAAGGGTTTTTATGACGGAGTGGGCTTCCACCGCATCATCCCCGGCTTCATGATCCAGGGCGGCGATCCCCAGGGCACCGGCATGGGCGGCCCCGGCTACTCCATCAAGGGCGAGTTCACCGCCAACGGCTTCAAAAACACGCTGAAGCACGCCCGGGGCGTTTTGAGCATGGCCCGGACCATGATGCCCAATTCCGCCGGGAGCCAGTTCTTCATCATGCACGCCAAGGCCCCCCATCTGGACAACCAGTACGCCGCCTTCGGCAAGCTGATCGAGGGGCTGGAGGTCCTGGACCAGATCGCCGACACCCCCTGCGATTTCAGCGACCGGCCACGCAGCCCCCAGGTGATGAAGCGGGTCACCGTGGACTGCGGCGGGGTGGAGTATCCCGAGCCGGAAACGATATAATCCTTTCAGAACCGCTTCGCTGGGTTCTGAAAGGAGAAAGCTTGCGCTGCGCGAGCGCCCCCTTCGGGGACACTCGCTCCGCGAGAAGTATTTTTTGCGCGGCAAAGCCA
>JAFYIF010000089.1 GCA_017538775.1 Oscillospiraceae bacterium
CGTGGCATTTTTTACGATGTACGCTTGTTCCCCCTCACGGCTCCGCCGCCGCCACCGGCGCGGGCTCGTGCCCCAGCTGTCGGTCCAAAAACCGGATGGCGCGGGGGAGGAAGAAGACCGCGCAGCCCAGGGCGGTCAGGGCTTCCGCGATGGGGAAGCTCCACCAGACGTTGCTCACCACGCCGGTGGTGCTGAGGAGCAAAGCGGCGGGGACCAGGACCACCAGCTGGCGCAGCACGGAGACGAAGAAGGCGGAGAGGCTGCGGCCCAGGGCCTGGCAGAGGGAGATGGTGACGATGCAGAAGCCCGCGAACAGGAAGCTGATGGAGATGATCCGCAGGGCGGGGACGCCGATCTCCAGCATCTGCGCCGAGGCGTTGAACATCCCCAGCAGCGGCCCGGCCAGGAACTGGAAGACCAGGAAGCCCGCCGCCATCATCACGGTGGCGAACAGCACGCCGTAGCGGAAGGTGCGCAGGATGCGAGCGCGCTTCCTGGCCCCGAAGTTGTAGCCGATAACCGGGATCAGGGCGTTGTTCAGGCCGAAGACCGGCATGAAGAAGAAGCTCTGGAGCTTGAAGTAGGAGCCGAAGACGGCCACGGCGGTGGAGCTGAAGGCCATCAGGATGCGGTTCAGGATGTAGTTGGTGACGGAGCTGACCCCCATCATCAGGATGGAGGGGAAGCCGATGCGGTAGACGCTGCGGACGATGAACCAGTCGGGCTTCAGGTCCCGGAGGGAGAAGCGCAGCTCCCGGTTGTGCAGATGGTGGAAGAGGAAGCCCGCTCCGGCGGCCAGGGCCTGGCCGATGACCGTGGCTGTGGCGGCGCCGGCGGTGCCTAGCCCCAGGCCGAAGGGCATCTCGATCACGCCGAAGAGGTGATCCCCGGGATTCAGGATGAAGAAGGGGTCCAGGATGATGTTGGTGAAGGCCCCGATCATCTGGGTCCACATGGAGAAGCGGGTGCGGCCCGTGGACTGCAAAAAGCGCTCGGCGCAGAACTCCAGATAGATGAACAGGGAGACGATGGTGACGATGCGGAGATAGTCGTCGGTGTAGGCGCGGATGGACTCGCTGTCGGTCTGGGAGCGGACGAAGGCGTCGGCGAAAAAGACGCCGAAGGCCGCCATCAGCGCCCAGCAGCCCAGGGCCAGGATCACCGCGTTGCCCGCCACCTTCTGGGCCAGCCGCCGGTCCCCGCTGCCCAGGGCCCGGGAGATCAGGGCGCTGACGCCCACCCCGGTGCCGGTGCCCAGGCCGATCAGGATGTTCTGGGCGGGGAAGGCCAGGCTCAGGGCGGAGAGGCAGTCCTCCGACACCTGGGCCACATAGATGCTGTCCACCACGTTGTACAGCGCCTGCACGATCATGGAGAGCATCATCGGCACCGCCATGCTCAGCAGCAGCCGCCCCTCGTGCATCTCTCCCATCCGGCTGGGGTCCAGCCGCTTGGCCACGTTTGCCATGCGATCGCTCCTTTGTGTGTTGAAAGGTGAGTGCCCCCATTATACATGCTTCGCGCCGGATAGACAAGAGCAACCGGGCCGCAATTCGTGAAAAAACGCCCCCGCGTGCGCGGAGGCGCTTTCTTTTGCCCGGCTCAGCCGATCAGCTTTTCGATCTCGCTTCTGGGGACGACGCCCACGGTGCTGCCCACGGGCTGGCCGTTGCGGAAGGCGATCAGGGTGGGGATCGCGCTGACCCGGTAGGTCATGGCGAGCTGGGGCTGCTCGTCCACGTTGACCTTGCCGAATTTGGCCTTGCCCGCGTACTCCTCACTGAGCTGGTCCACCAGGGGAGAGAGCATCCGGCAGGGGCCGCACCAGCTGGCCCAGAAGTCCACAAGGACGGGGACGGTGGCGTTTTTGACTTCCTGTTCAAAGTTCTGCGCGGTCAGTTCGATGGTCATGGCATTGGTTTCCTTTCATTTTTCAAATAGTATATCACAGACTTGGGGGGAAATGCAAGAGATATCGAGCGTCTCTACAAAAGCGTCCCCGTCCGGAGCCACTCGGCCAAAAACACGGCGGCGCAGCAGGCGGCGGCTACGGGGAACAGCCCCGCTCCCGCCCAGGCCAGGGCCACCCCCACCGCCAGCGCCGCCAGCCCCGGCAGCAGCTGCATGAGCGGCGCGTTCAGGTCCCCCAGAATGGCCGGGAAGGTCATCACGGCCAGGGTGACGTAGGGGACATAGTAGAGGAACGAGCGCAGAAAGCGGCTTTCGATCTGGCGGCGGATCAGGGTCAGGGGCAGGACCCGCACCGCGTAGGTGACGGCGGCCATCAGGAAGATGTAGACATAGACGTTCCCGCTCATGCCGCGCCCCCTTCCGCGTCCTCTTTCACCGGGAAACAGGCGGCGGCCAGGCCGGAGATCACCACGGTCAGGAGCAGGGTCCGGGTGCCCGCCGACAGGCCGGAGAACAGGGGCAGGACCGTGAAGGCCAGGCTGGCGGCAAAGCTCAGCGGCACCAGCACCCCCACCACCCGGTTCTCCTTGGCCGGGGGGATGATGATCGCCAGGAACATGCCGAAGATCGCCACACTGAGGGCCGTCACCACCCGCCCGGGCAGCACGTCCCCGGCCAGGATGCCCACGGCGGTGCCCACGGACCAGCCGGGCATGGCCACGGCGAAGGCCCCGTAGAGATACACCGGGTCCAGATACCCCGGCTGGGCAATGGCCAGCCCGAACAGCTCGTCCGTCACGTCGAAGCCCACCAGAAAGCGGTGGAAAAAGGGCGTCTCCGGCGAAAACTTCTGGCTGAGCGCGCAGCTCATCAGCAGATAGCGGGCGTTGGTGACCAGAATCACCAGCGCCAGCTCCAGATACCCGGCCCCGGCGGCCATCAGCGCAAAACCGGCGTACTCCCCGGCGGAGGCGTTGTTCAGCAGACTGGCGAGAAAGCCCTGAACGGCGCTGAGTCCGATGCCCCCGGCGGCGATGCCGAGGGAGAAGGACACGGCCAGATACCCCAGGCCGATGGGGACCCCGTCCCGCATCCCGCGCAGGAAGCGCCGGGGCCGGGAGGGGAGAGGTTGGGTGGTGGTCATGGTTGGTTCTCCGTTTCGGGTGGATTTTGGGAAAAGCCGCAGGTCGGTACCCCCATCATACGACCAGCCCCGCCCGATTGCAAGGACATTTGTTTCTCTCTTTTCCTTCCCCGTCCCGTTTGCCGGATGCACCCGGCGCTGCGCGGGAGCATAGGATGCTGCGGGAGACGGTCGGTCTCCCTGCAAGGCAACTATGATTCGATCGGAGGAATCCTTTCACCATGGCATTCTTTACGAACTATGCCACGCTGTCCTATCAGGGCGGGACGCAGGTCTCCAACACCGTGACCGGCGAGCTGCTGGACGTGGTCAGCGTGGTCAAGACGGCGCTGGCGGAGCAGTACGCCCCGGGGGACACCCTGGCCTATGCCGTCACGATCCTGAACCGGGGGAGCACCCCGGTCAGCAACCTGACCCTCACCGACGACCTGGGCGCTTACCAGTTGAACGGGGTGACGGTCTATCCCCTGAATTACCGGGAGGGCAGTCTGCGCTATCTGGTCAACGGCGTGGCCCAGCCCCTGCCCGCCGTGCCGACGGCGGACACCCTGCAGATCCCCGGGCTGGAGATCCCCGCCGGGGGACAGGCGACGCTGCTGTACCAGGCGGATGTCACGAACATGGCCCCGCTGGGCGCGGAGGGCGCCATCGACAACACCGCCACCCTCAGCGGCGGGGGTCTGGCCCAGAGCCGCAGCGCCAGCGCCCAGGTCCCGGCGGCGGAGGGGGCGGTGCTGCGCCTGAGCAAGGCCGTGTCCCCCGCCGTGGTCATGCCCGACGAGACCCTGACCTACACCTTCACGCTGGAGAACCTGGGCCCGGCAGCCTCGCCCGCCGACCTGGTGCTGGCCGACAGCTTCCAGCCGCCGCTCCAGGGCCTGAGCGTCAGCTTCAACGGGACGCCCTGGACCCAGGGCGTGAACTACAGCTACGACCCGGCCACCGGGGCCTTCGCCACCCTGCCCGGACAGCTCAGCGTCCCCGCCGCCGTCTACACCCAGGGGACGGACGGGAGCTGGACCGTCCAGCCGGGGCTGTCCGCCCTCAGCGTGTCCGGCACGCTGGGCACATAAGAAACGACAATGTCACCGAAGGGGGCCGCAGCGCGGCCCCCGATTGGACGCGAAACCCCATTCCCTTTTTCCGCATTTCGTGATAAACTGACCCAAACAAAGGCGAAAGGAGCGAAAGCCCATGGCCGGACCGGGCGGACGGGGACTGGGGCCCCGGGGATTTTTGACCGAGGAAGAGAAGAACAACATGCCGAAGGTGACGGGGGCGCTGCTGAAACGCATCCTGTCCTATCTGAGACCCTACTGGAAGCAGTTCCTGCTGGTGTTCGCGGCGATTCTGCTGTCCGCCGGGGTGGGGCTGCTGCCCAGCATCATCACCGGGCGCATCGTGGACGAGGCGCTGATCGGGCGGGACATGGCGCTGCTCATCCGACTGCTGCTCATGGCCTTCGTCACCCTGGCGCTGAGTCAGGTCATCGGCGTGGTGGAGAGCTACGTCAACGCCTGGATCAGCCAGCGCATCATCTTTGACATGAAAAACCAGATGTACGACCACCTGCAGCACATGCCCCACGCCTTTTTCACCGGGGAGCGGCAGGGCGACATCATCACCCGGATGAACACGGACATCTCCGGCGTCTCCACCGTGATCTCCGGCACCCTCAGCAGCATCGTCAGCAACGTGGCCGTGACGGTGACGACGCTGATCGCGCTCTTTTCCATGAGCTGGCAGCTGGCGCTGGTGGGCATCGTGGTGATCCCGCTGCTGATTTTGCCCACCCGCACCGTGGGCCGCACCCGCTGGCAGCTGCTGAAGGAGAGCCAGGAGAAGAACGACGAGATGAACCAGCTCATCAACGAGACCCTCTCCGTCTCTGGCTCCCTGCTGGTGAAGCTCTTCACGCGGGAGCAGCGGGAGTATGCGCGCTTCGTGGAGGTCAACGAACAGGTCACGCGCCTGAGCCTCCGGGAGAAGCGCAGCGGCAAGTGGTTCATGGTGGTCATGGGGATGTTCACCCAGCTGGGGCCGCTGCTGATCTACTTCGCCGGGGGCTGGTTTATCATCCGCCATGTGGACTCCGCCCTGACCGTGGGCACCATCACCGCCACCGTGGCCCTGATCAACCGGCTCTACCGCCCGGTGGAGAGCCTCCTGAACCTCCAGGTGGACTTCACCCGCTCCCTGGCCCTGTTCACCCGCATCTTCGACTACTTCGACATGGAGATCGCCATCCAGAGCCCCAAAAACGGCAAAAAGCCCCCGGTCAAGCGGGGGGACATCCGCTATGAGCATGTGGCCTTCTCCTACAGCCCGGACAAGCCCCTGCTGACCGACGTGGACTTCACCGTGCCCGCCGGGAAGCTCTACGCCATCGTGGGGCCCTCCGGCTCCGGGAAAAGCACGGTGGTGAACCTGATCCCCCGGCTCTACGACGTGGACGCGGGTGCCGTCACCGTGGCCGGGGTGGACGTGCGGGACTTCGACCTTGCCTATCTCCGCTCCCGCATCGGCGTGGTGACCCAGGACACCTATCTGTTCAACGGGACCATCCGGGAAAACCTGCGCTACGCCAAACCCGACGCCACGCAGGCCGAGCTGGAGGCCGCCTGCCGCGCCGCCAGCATCCACGACTTCATCGTGAACCAGCCCGAGGGTTACGACACCCAGGTGGGCAACCGCGGGCTCAAACTCTCCGGCGGGGAGAAGCAGCGCATCTCCATCGCCCGGGTGATTCTGAAAAATCCGGATATCCTGATCCTGGACGAGGCCACCAGCGCCCTGGACTCCATCTCCGAAACCGCCATCCAGGGGGCGCTGGAGGGCCTGATGCAGGGGCGCACCAGCCTGGTCATCGCCCACCGGCTCAGCACGATTTTGAAAGCCGACCGCATCCTGGTCGTGGCCAATGGCCGGATCGCGGAGTCCGGCGGCCACGAGGAACTCCTGGCCCGGGGCGGCGTCTACCGGGAGCTGTACGAGACCCAGTTCCGCGCCGTGCTGGACAGCGAGGACGAGGCCGACGACCCCAGCAGCTGGCAGTTCTGAGGGACAGGCAGAGGGGAAGCCATGCAAGACCGCGTGCGCGGTTTTCCCTGGCTTCCCCTTTTTGCGCCCCGCCCCCTGTCCGCATGATTTCCCCCTCCCGCGCATAGAATGGCCTGCAAGGCGGCCCCGCCGGGGCAATTGAGTGCAGGGAGGCGCAACATGGAGGAACAGGGAAAATACAACCGGAGCTTTCTCGGCAGTGTGATGCTGGCGCTGGCCGTGGCGCTGCTGTTCGTGGCGGCGGCTACGCCGTCGTTCATCTCGGCGGCGGCGATGAAGGACCGGAAGCTGCCGGTCTACAGCGTGGAGCGGGACGACAAGTGCCTGAGTCTGACCTTTGACGCGGCCTGGGGCAACGAGGACACCCAGACCCTGATCGACATCCTGGCCCGCTATGAGGTGAAGGCCACCTTCTTCGTGGTGGGCTTCTGGGCGGAAAAATACCCGGAGAGCGTCCGGGCGCTGCATGAGGCGGGGCACGAGGTGATGACCCACTCCGACGACCACGCCCACTTCAACCAGCTCACCCACCAGCAGATCGTCGACAACCTGAACGCCGGCTGCGACAAGATCGAGGCCGTCACCGGCGTCCGCCCCACGCTGTTCCGCGCCCCCTACGGGGAGTACAACGACCTGGTGGTGCAGACGGCGGAGGACCTGGGCCTGACCACGATCCAGTGGGACGTGGACTCCCTGGACTGGAAGGACCTGCCCGCCGGGGAGATCAGCCGGAGGGTGACAGAGTCCGTCCGGGACGGGAGCATCGTCCTCTTCCACAACGCCGCCCTCCACACCCCGGAGGCCCTGCCGGAGATCATCGAGACCCTCCTGAGCCGGGGCTACCGCATCGTCCCGGTCAGTGAGCTGCTGCTGCGGGGGGACTATGTGGTGGACCACACGGGGCGAATGCGGGCAGCGGGGGGCTGAGTCCGGAAGCTCGCGTGGACACGAAAAGCGGCCCGGCGCTCTCTCTGCCTGGCCGCTTTGTCCGGCGCTATGGAAGGCTTTGCAGGAAATCAATGGCCTCGAAGACCGTCGAAAAGGTGAAACAGTTCCTGCAAAGCCAGTGATTCCGCTCGTCCGTGTCCTCCAGGCCGGGCATCCCCTCGTCCAGAAGTCTGCGGAAGCTCTCCCTGGCGTTTTCGCTTGCCCGGAGATGGTGCGCGGCGATCCGGGCGGTGGAGGCGTAGTCCCCCTTTTTGTAGTGGGGTTCCTGTTCGAGCAGGTCCGCCATGATCCGGTCTTTCTCCGCAGGGGTCTGGATGGACGGCGGGCAAACCTTTTTGTAATGGAGCATCAGCCAGTACTCGATGCAGCCCGTCGTCATCAGCAGCCGCACGTTAAGCGGCGGTTTTTTGCGCAGTTTCCGAAGCGAACGGATGATCGCAAGTCTGCGCTGCCATTTGTCGATGTCCTCGGTTTCCACGTCAAAGAAAAACCAGACCTCGTCGATCACGTCCGCGTTGTCCCGGTATCGGGCATTGTTTTCAAACAGGCGTTTTGCTTTCTCGAACAGACCGGTCTCCTTTGGATAGTCCAGAACGGCGACATCGGAAAAGGTCCGTTTCAGATACTCCGTATATGCCTGTTCGCTTTGCCCTTCACAAAAGACCCGGATGACCTTCTTCGCCTTCCGCGTCCCGCTTGCTTTGCGCGGCAATCACTCCACCTCCTCCACCTCGACCCTGGGGACGGCGCCAAATTTGCCGATGAGATAGCCTTTGCGGATGTTGTCCGTGGTGCGCGTGGAAAAGTCGCTGATGCTGTAGAGTTCGGAAACGCCGGTGTCGGAGCGCTTGTCCACCAGATAGATCTGATCTTTGCGCAGAAGTTCCAGATTCAGC
Source organism: Oscillospiraceae bacterium (assembly GCA_017538775.1). Lineage (GTDB taxonomy): Bacteria > Bacillota > Clostridia > Oscillospirales > Oscillospiraceae > RGIG7114. The sequence goes on from JAFYIF010000089.1 coordinate 7,960, forward strand.
AGCTCTGTGTTGTGTGTGGTGAAGATGATCTGGGCCCCCTGGGGATTCGTGCGTTTGCTCTGGAATTTGGACAGGATGAAGTTGACCAGCGCGGGGTGCAGTTCCCGCTCGATCTCGTCCACCAGCAGGACGCCGCCCTTTTGCAGGACGGATTCGACGGCGGGGGCCAGCGACATGAGTTTTTTTGTGCCGCTCGATTCGTCGGCGAGATGCAGCTCATACGAACGGCCTTCCCCCGGATGACTGGTCTTGACCGTGATTTTCCACATTTCCATGCCCGCGCCGGGGCCTTGGGAAGCTTGCGACAGGCTGCGCAGAAGCTGCGTCAGCGCGGCCTTCTGATCCTCCGGCAGGTCTTCGGGGAGCGGGATCTGCGTGTCCACGGCCTGGTTGTCGATCTCAAAACGCACGTCGTCGATGCCCAGGTCCGCAGCTTTGGCATAATCCGAGATCGCCCGCAGCATATTGGGGTCCTCCGCGTATTCGAGGATCTGGCTGGGCAGGTCGGAATAATCCTGCGAGAAGAACAGGTGTTCCCGGAACCAGCGCATTGCCCGGACGCAGGCCGCGTCGTTCATGGTACAGGCAACGGAGAAAAACAGTTGATTCTCCGCCACGGCTTCGCTGATCATAGCGCGCCGGACCTTGTCTTCCGTGAAGGTGAACTGCTGTCCCACTCTGCGAAAGACCAGGGCTTTCTGGCCCTTCGGGGCGTGATACAGATACTCCTCCGTCAGTTTTTCCCGCGTGGCGGAAAAGCCGTACCAGTATTTGGTCTGGTCATAGACGTAGACGAAGGAGAAGGAGCTGGGCCTTTGCGCGGAGCGCTCGTCCAGCAGGAAGGGCGTGACCGGCACACGGGCTCCGTCATGCTGCGTCCGCTGGGCGTTACGGATGAACTGCGCCGCCAGCCAGAACGCCCGGATGACGTTGCTCTTCCCGCCGCCGTTCTTGCCGAACAGCCCAACGCCCGGCAGCAGCTTCAGGCTGTTGCAGGGAATGAGGCTGTTCTTGAACGCCCCCAGCCCGGCAGCTTCCATGGACAAGGTGGCCTCGTCACGGAAGGAGCGGTAGTTGGCGAAGGAAAACTCGATGAGCATGGGATCACCTCCACGCACAGTGTATCACAGCGTCATGAAAAAATGCAACAGGAAAAATCAAGAATCTTGATATTTTTGCTTTGATTTCAAATCATGGCCGATTTTGCGGCATAAAGCAACGACGAACGCCTCCGTTTGCGCCGAGCTGGCGCAGTTGGAGGCGTTGCGCGTTTTTTGCGGTTTCGAGGGGAGCGCTTCACGGCTCCCGCAGCAGCTTCGTCTCCCCCCACTTTTTGTACACCGCCCGCATGATCAGCGCCCCGACCGCGGCGGCCAGCAGGCCGGTGAAGAAGGCGAAGAGGATGTCGGAGGGATAGTGGACCTGGAGGTAGTTTCGGCTCATGCCCATCAGGACGACGTAGGCCAGCATCGGGGCCAGCCACTTTTTCCCCCGGGAGAAGACCACGCCCCCGGCGAAAGCGCAGGCGGCGTTCATGTGGCCGCTGGGGAAGGAGAGGTCGGACTCTTTCAGGGAGAAGGACAGGCCGCTGACGTATTCCCACCACTGGCGGATGGTCTCGTCAAAGGCGTAGGGCCGGGGCCGGGCGATGGCGGGCTTGATGAGGACGTTCACCAGGATGTAACCCAGCAGCATGGCGGCGGCGCAAAAAAGGCCGGTTTTCCGCGTTTTGCGGAACAGCAGCAGCACCACAGTCACGACGATCAGGAACAGGCCCTTCCAACCCGTCCAGCTCACCAGGTCGGCCAGGGGGGTCAGCACCGCCCCGGCGCCCAGGGCGAGGGCGTGGTACCATTCCAGGATGGTCTTGTCCAGGGCAAAAAAGACGTCTGAGATCCATTGGGCCGTGGGCGTCAGCGCCGCGGCGAGCAAGAGCAGCATGTGGGATTCCTCCTTTGGGGTAATAAAAATATAGCATTCCGTACAAAGTCCGGCGGCGGATGGGGGAGCGGCTTTACGCCTCATGTTGCAGGCGGGCCAGCAGCACCGGTTCGCCCGTCGGCTTTGCCGCCTCCAGCTCCAGACCCTCCGCTCCGTCCCGGCGGCGGAGCAGCAGGGTCTCCCCCTCATAGGCGGCGGCGCGGTAGTGCAGTTCCAGCTCCCGCAGGGGGCGGGCGTCCAGCTCCGCCGTGGAGAAGAGGCCCAGCAGCATCCGGACATAGGCGGCGTTGTTCATGTGCCCGGCCAGGTCGATGTCCGTGCTGCGAACCCGGTAGTCCGCGAAGGGCGGGTCGGGGAAGGTCCCGGGGAAGCGGCGGAAGGGCCGGTCCAGCGCCCGTTCCCTGGAAAAGCGCAGATCCGGGGCGTAGAGTTCGCGGGCAGCTTGCAGCCGTCCGGCCCCGTCCAGCACGGCCCACTCGGTCCGGGCGCGCAGCAGGACCTCGTCCCCGGATTGGAGCAGGTAGTCCCGGCAGCTGCTGACCCGGCCCGGCGGCTCCGGCCAGGTGCTGGCCTGGCACAACTGGCCCAGGGCGGGGCGGCGCTCCATCCGCAGCAGGGTCTTCACCGCCACCCACCAGCGCCCCTGCCGGGCCAGCTGCGCCACGCCGCAGCCCAGCAGGGCCGCGTGGGTCCCGGCCAGGTCCATGCAGAGGGAGCAGGCGTGGTCGAGCCCCAGACGCCCGCTGTGGTCGCACTGGCTGAAGCGGATCTCCAGCGGCGCGGTATAGACGCTGTCCATGGCTGACTCCCTCCCCCCCGTCTCCCGATTCTACCATGCTTTTCCCCGGGGCGCAAGCAGGAATCCCTTGCGTTTGTTTGGAAAATGACGTATACTGGGGGTACTGAGCCACAGAAAGGACGGATGGAATGAAAGCACCCTTTTCTCCCTATCTGCTGGGCATCAAGGCCGGTCTGAAGCGCCTGATCGCCCTGCTGGAGCGGGATTATGATTATGTCAGCGCCCTGGCCACGGACTCCGTGGGCCTGGCGCTGCACATCTCCCGGCACGCGAAAGCCGTGGAGCACGAGACCATGACCACCGAGCGGGGCGTGGTCGTCCGGGTCTGGCGCGATGGGCTGTACAGCGAGTTCGCCCTGAACGCCTTCGACCCTGAGCAGCCGGAAGCGGCCTATGCGCAGATCCGGGGCGCGCTGGACGCGCAGATGGCGCTGCTCCGGGCCACGGGGACGAAGATATACGAGACGCCCCGGCTCCCGGACGAGCCCCTGACGCTCTTCGTGGAGAAGGAGACGGAGCAGCTCCCCGAGACCACGGACATCGGCGCGCTGGTGGCGGCGCTGACCGCCATCTCCGACCGGGGCATGGGCCTGGACAGCCGGATGATCGAGTGCATCGCCGCGGCCCAGAGCACCCACATCTCCAAGCTCTTCCTGAGCCATGACCGGGACCTGAGCCAGAGCTACGTCTACTCCGAGGGCACGGTGGTCGCCGTGGTGGCGGAGCAGGGGCGCAACCAGATCGGCTATGACAGCGTGTCCGGCCTGGGCGGGCCGGAACTGTTCGCCGGGCTGGGGGAGAAGCTGGACCGGGCCGTGCAGACCGCTGTGGAACTGCTGGCGGCGGAGTCCGTCGAGCCGGGGGAGTATGAGATCATCACCGCCCCGGAGGTCTCGGGCCTCATCGCCCACGAGGCCTTCGGCCACGGCGTGGAGATGGACATGTTCGTGAAGGACCGCGCCCTGGGCCGCGACTACATCGGCAAGCGCGTGGGCAGCGAGCTCTGTTCCATGCACGAGGGGGCCCTGTGCGCCGAGGAGGTCGCCAGCTATGCCTTTGACGACGAGGGCGTGCTGGCCGGGGACGTGACGGAGATCGACCGGGGCATCCTGCGCACCGGCATCTGCGACGCCCTCAGCGCCCTGCGCCTGGGCGTCGCGCCCACCGGCAACGGCAAGCGGGAGAACTTTGAGCACAAGGTCTACACCCGCATGACCAACACGATCTTCGACTCCGGGGACAGCACCTTGGACGAGATGATCGCGAGCGTGAAGCGCGGCTATCTGCTGGAGGGCTGCGAGAGCGGCATGGAGGACCCCAAACACTGGGGCATCCAGTGCATCGTGAAGCTGGGCCGGGAGATCGTGGACGGAAAGCTGACGGGCCGGGTCGTCGCGCCCATCATTCTGACGGGCTATGTGCCGGAGCTGCTGGGCGGCATCTCCATGTGCAGCCGGGACCGGGAGACCTTCGGCGGAGGCGGCTGCGGCAAGGGCTACAAGGAGTTTGTCAAGGTCTCCGACGGCGGGCCCTATCTCAAGACGAAAGCGAGGCTGGGATGATGCTGGAGAAGGTATTGGAGCTGCTGAAAAACGCCGGGGTCTACGCCTGGGAAGTGACCGACAAGAAGACCGAGGGCTGGGAGTTCTACTTCATCCGCCACGCCCTGGACCAGAACCGGGCCAAGTCCGTGGAACACATCCATGTGAAGGTCTATCAGCGCATCGGGGAGGCGTCCGTCGGCGCGGCGGAGGCGGAGCTTCACCCCAGCGCCACGCCGGAGGAGGCCGCGCAGCTGGTGGAGAACCTGAAAGCCGAGGCCGGCCTGGCCCCCAACCGGATCTACAGCCTCCGCAGCCCCGAAGAAGCCCACCGGGCCCCGCGGGACAGCGCCGCCGTGGACGTGCCCGCCATCGCCGGGGACTTCCTCGCCGCCCTGTCCGCGCTGCCGGAGACGGAGACCGAGGACATCAACAGCTATGAGATCTTCGTCTCCGCCGTCACCCGCCGCTTCGTCAACTCCGCGGGCATCGACGTGACGGAGACCTATCCCAGTTCCATGGCAGAGGTCATCGTCAACGCTCGGAACGCGGGGGAGGAGATCGAACTCTACCGGATGTACCGCAGCGGCAGCTGCGACGCTGCGGGGCTGCGCCGGAACCTGGCGCGGACGATGGCCTATGGCCGGGACCGACTCCGCGCCGCGCCCACGCCCCCGCTGGGGCGGGCGGACGTGCTGCTCAGTACCGACGACGCCCTGGCCGTCTACCGCTACTTCGTCGCCCGGCTGGACCCGGCCATGGTGCTGCGGCAGATGAGCGACTGGAAGCTGGGGGTCCCCATCGCCCGGGAGGTCCGGGGCGACGCCGTCACGCTGACGGCCCTGCGGGAGCTGCCCAACTCCTCCCGGAACCGGGCCTTCGACCGCGAGGGCGCGCCCATCCGGGACCAGGTGATGCTGCGCGCCGGCGTGCCGGAGCACTATCTGGGCGGGCGGATGTTCTCCGCCTACATGGGCCTGGAGGACAGCTTCCAGCCCGGCAACCTGGCGGTCAGCGGCGGCAGCCGGAGCGCGGCGGAGCTGCGGCAGGGGAAGTGGCTGGAGCCGGTGGAGTTCTCCGACTTCCAGGTGGACCCGATGACCGGGGACATCTTCGGCGAGATCCGCCTGGCCTACTGGCACGACGGCGAAAAGACGGTGCCCGTCAGCGGAGGCAGCGTCTCCGGCAATATGCGGGAGCTGCTGGGGGACCTGCAGCTGTCTGCTGAGACGGTGCAGTACGACAACTGGCGCGTGCCCGCTCTGACCAGGCTGAACGGCGTCACGGTGACGGGCATCGAGTCCTGAGCGGGAGGCGAGGACTTACGCTGAAAACGCGGACCTGGGTCATTCTCATCGCTGCCCTGGCCCTGGTGCTGGCTGTGCTGAGCTGGCTGACCCTGCGCCGGAAAAGCCCCGGCCGGGTGGCCGAGCTGGTGCGGGACGGGGTGGTGCTGCAAAGCATCGAGCTGGACCGGGTGACGGAGGCGTATCAGTTCACGGTGGACTGCCCCGACGGGGGGTATAACATCGTAGAGGTACGGCCCGGTGGCATCCGGGTCCTGGAGGCCGACTGCCCGGACCGCGTCTGTGTGGCCCAGGGCTGGCTCACGGACCAGGCGATCCCCATCGTCTGTCTGCCCCACCGCCTGGTGATCTGCCTGGCAGGGGAGGGGGAACTGGACGCTTTGGTGAGATAGACGAACATGGCGCGCCGGGGGACTTCGCTTCCCCCGGCGCGTTGCGCGTTCTGTCAGAATTTGTCATTTCTCCGCCCCGTTTCCCGGAAATTGAAACTTTTTGTAAGAAATTTTCTCCAGGCTGCACAAAATGTGCAATTTCCGGCGGAAAATCCTTGGCGATTTTTCCATATCTTGTGCCTTTGTGAAGCTTCACAGAAAACGGCGGGGCGCTTTTGTTCAGTCTGCGGATTGTGCTGGGCGGGGGTGATCCGGTATAATCAGATTGACAAAGATTGACAAAGCTTCGACGGACAGAAAGGAGTACGGAAATGGGAAAGTTCATTCGGGTGTTTCTGCTGCTGCTGTGCATCGCCCTGCTGTTTCTCTCCCCCGGCCCCAGGGCCATCGCCGCCTGGGAGCCCCTTCCCACCGCCCAAAGCGCCGCAGGCCCGGCGCCAAGCCTCGACTGGACGCTGCTGTCCGACTGAGTTCGGCCCAAACCCGTCCCACTTTGCCGTGGGGCGGGTCCTTTTTTTATCGCTGGCTCTTGTCAGGGGAGCTGAGCCTGTGATATGATGAGCGATAACGATTTCAAACAAGGCACGGGGGACGGAGCGGAGCGATGCTGGAAGAGACGCTGAAAACCGGATTTGCCGCCATGGGGCTGTCGGCGGACGCGCAGACGCTGGCGCGCTTCCGGCGCTACTACGCGGCGCTGGAGGAGACCGGGCGGGTGATGAACCTCACCGCCATCCACGGGGAGGAAGCCGTGGCGCGGCTGCACTTTCTGGACTCCTGCGCGCCGCTGACGCGCTATGCGCTGGACGGGGCCCGGGTCATCGACGTGGGCACCGGGGCGGGCTTCCCCGGCCTGCCGCTGAAGCTGCTGTGCCCCGGCATGGATTTGACGCTGCTGGACTCCCTGGCCAAACGGCTGGGCTTTCTCCGCGCCCTCTGCGACGAGCTGGGGCTGGAGGGGGTGGAGACGGTCCACGCCCGGGCGGAGGAGCCGGGGGCGCGGCGGGAGCGCTACGACTTCGCCCTCAGCCGGGCGGTGGCGCGGCTGAACCTGCTCTGCGAGCTGTGTCTGCCCTACGTCCGGCCGGGCGGGCGCTTTCTGGCCCTGAAAGGCCCCGGCGCGGACATCGAGCTGGCCGAGGCCCAGCGCGCCATCGAGACCCTGGGCGGGCGCGTGGAGGGGATCTTTCCCTACACCCTGCCCGGCGGGGACGACGATCACCGGCTGGTGGTCGTGGAAAAATGCCGTCCCACGCCCCGGGCCTACCCCCGCAAATTCGCTGTGATGAAAAAAAGCCCCCTATGAGCATTCCGACAGAGAAACAGGAGAACGCAGTTATGACGAATCTGACCGAAGGCTTTGGCAGCATGGTATTTGACGAGCGGGCCATGCGCCGCTATCTGGCCCCCGAGGCCTTTGCCCGGCTCAAGCGTGCCACGGACACGGGGACGCAGATGGACCCGGAGACCGCCGACGCGGTGGCCGCCGCCATGAAGACCTGGGCTGTGGAACACGGGGCCACGCACTACGCCCACTGGTTCCAGCCCCACACCGGCTTCACCGCCGAGAAGCACGAGAGCTTCCTGGTCCCGGAGCCGGGCGGCGGCGCGGTGCTGGAGTTTTCCGGCCGGGAGCTGATCCGGGGCGAGGCCGACGGTTCCTCATTCCCCACCGGCGGCCTGCGGGCCACCTTCGAGGCCCGGGGCTACACCGCCTGGGACCCCACCAGCTACGCCTTCATCAAGGACGGCGTGCTGTGCATCCCCACCGCTTTCTGCTCCTACGGCGGCCACGCCCTGGACAAGAAGACCCCGCTGCTGCGCAGCATGGACGCCCTGAACCAGCAGGGGCGGCGCTTCCTGCGCTGCTTCGGACAGGAGGTGGGGAGCGTCTATTCCACCGTGGGGCTGGAACAGGAGTATTTCCTGGTGGACCGGGACCGCTATTACCGGCGGAAAGATTTGATCTATACCGGTCACACCTTACTGGGAGCCCGCCCCCCCAAGGGGCAGGAGCTGGACGACCACTACTACGGGGCGCTGAAGATCCGCGTGGCGGACTTCATGCGGGAGCTGAATCTGGAGCTCTGGAAGCTGGGCATCCCGGCCAAGACCGAGCACAACGAGGCGGCCCCGGCCCAGCACGAGCTGGCCCCGGTCTATGACAAGTGCAACATCGCGGTGGACCACAACCAGCTCACCATGGAGGTCATGAAGAAGCTGGCCAAGCGCCACGGCCTCACCTGCCTGCTGCATGAAAAGCCCTTTGCCGGCATCAACGGCAGCGGCAAGCACAACAACTGGGGCCTGTCCACCGACGGCGGCGTGAACCTGCTGTCCCCCGGCAAGACCCCGGCGGAGAACCTGCGCTTTCTGGTGCTGGTCTGCGCGGTGGTCCAGGCGGTGGACGACTATCAGGACCTGCTGCGCTTCTCCGTGTCCTGCGCCAGCAACGACAAGCGGCTGGGCGGCTTTGAAGCGCCCCCGGCCATCATCTCCATGTTCCTGGGCGAGGATCTGGAGCGGGTCCTGCGCTCCTATGTCAGCGGCGAGAGCTACGACGGCCCGGCCGGGGAGATGCTCCGCCTGGGCGCGGGCGCGGTGCTGGACATCCCCCGGGACAACACGGACCGGAACCGCACCAGCCCCTTCGCCTTCACCGGCAACAAGTTCGAGTTCCGCTCCCTGGGCAGCAGCATGTCCGCCGCGGACTGCAACACCGTCCTGAATACCATCGTGGCCGAGTCCCTGCGCCAGTTCTCCGAGCGCCTGGAGGGGGTGGAGGACCTGCACGAGGCGGCGACGGCCCTGATCGCCGAAACCGTCCGCGCCCATGCGCGCATCCTCTTCTCCGGCAACGGCTACAGCGCCGAATGGGTGGAGGAGGCCCGGCGGCGGGGCCTCAGCAACTACGCCTCCTCCGCCGAGGCCATCCCTCATCTGACGGACGAGAAGAACGTGGAGCTGTTCGAGCGGCACCGTGTGATGAGCCGCCGGGAGCTGGAGGCCGTGCGGGACGTGCTGCTGGAAAACTACTGCAAGCAGATCCGCATCGACGCCAATGTGATGAGCGAGATGGTCCGCCGGGACGTGCTGCCCGCCGTCCTCCGCTTCCAGCGGGAACTGGCCGAGACCATCGACGCCAAGCACCGCGCCGCGGACCTCCGCCGCCTCCCCTGCCGGGCCGAGACGGAACTGCTGGAGCGCATCGCCGACCTCTGCGACCAGCTCTACCTCCGCCGGATCGAGCTGGACCGCTGCGTCGGGCAGGTCTCCGCCATCGAGGACACCCGCGCCCAGGCCCTGGCCTGCCGCCGGGAGGTCATGGAGGCCATGGCCCAGGTCCGCAGCTGCTGCGACGCCCTGGAGGACCTGGTCAGCAAGGAGGCCTGGCCGTATCCGAGCTACGGGAATCTGCTGTACCGGGTGTGAGGACGGACGAGAGCAGCGCACAGGGGACGGTTCTATGTGTTCCTTTGGAACACATAGAACCTAAGTGTATAATTTGAATTGGCAAAAAAAGGGAAGGACCATATAGCCCTTCCCGTCACCTTGTAGTAGTATGAGTTTGCGGACCACATACGAAA
>JAFYIF010000090.1 GCA_017538775.1 Oscillospiraceae bacterium
CCCCCCTTCGTCCTGGTCTGCGACGAGATCAGCGACCCCCACAACCTGGGGGCCATCCTCCGCAGCGCCGAGTGCGTCGGGGCCCACGGCGTGGTCATCCCCAAGCGCCGCAGCGCCGGGGTCACCGGCATCGTGGACAAGACCAGCGCCGGGGCGGCCGAGCACGTCCCGGTGGCAAGGGTGCCGAACCTCCCCGCGGCCCTGCGGGAGCTGAAGGAGCGGGGCCTCTGGGTCTTCGGCACGGCGGCGGACGCGCCCGCCGACCTCTGGCACACGGACTTCACCGGCCCCCTGGCCCTGGTCATCGGCAGCGAGGGGGAGGGCATGGGCCGCCTGGTGCGCGAACACTGCGACTTTCTGGTGCGCATCCCCCTGCGCGGGAAACTGGACTCCCTCAACGCCTCCGCCGCCGCTGCCATCCTGATGTACGAGGTGCTGCGGCAGCGCGGGGCGTCAGACCAAGGACAGGGCAGGTAAGCAGAAGATGGACGAACAGTATCAATTTGATTTGGAGGATATTTTGGCTGAATTCCGAGACCCGGCCCGACGCGCGCCGGCCAAATCGCGCGAGCGCTCTGCCCGGACGGACAGCAGCAACCGTCTGGTACTCAAGAGCATGGACAGCGCCGTGGACGACGCTGGCATGGAGATGCTGCTGAGCAGTCTGCTCTCCTCCGACGCCACGGAGGAGGAGCTGGACGCCCTGCTGCGGGAGGACGAGGCACCCCCCGCGCAGCCCCAGGAGACCGGGGACGACTTTTCCCGTCTGCCGGACCCGGAGGAGCCGGAGGAGCCGGTCCGGGCCGAGCCGGAGCGGGTGCCGCCCCACTACGCCCGGCGCCGCCGCCGCTCCCTGAGCTTTGAGGAACTGGAGCGTCAGGCCGAGCCTGCGCCGGAACCGGAGCCGGAAGCGGCCCCGGAGCCGGACGTGAGCCTGATCCGCGACGGGGACCAGGGGGACGACTACGCCAGCCCCGAGGACTATGAGCTGGCCGCGCTGATGGCGGAGCTGGGGGAGGACCCGGACGCGGAGGCGGAGACCGGGTCCCAGCGCCCGGCGGCGGAGAAAAAGCCGGGCAAGCAGAAGGTGCACCCCCTGCTGACCCTGCTGGCCCTGCTGACCGTGCGCCGGGAGCGCCGGGCCGCCGGAGCCAAGCGCACGCCCACCCTGGAGCAGACCGACGACGTGGACCTGCCCGAAATGGCCCCGGACCGGGCGGCGCGGCTGTACCGCTCCCAGATGCAGGGCCTGCGCTTCCGCGCCCGGCTGGCTACGGTGCTGAGTCTGGTCATGCTCTACGTCAGCTTTGCCTGGTACTCCGACGGCCTGCCCCTCACCGGGGCGCTGGACGGCAATGTCCGGGTGGTCAGTCTGCTGCTGCTGATCTTCGAGATCGCGGTGGTGACCCTGGGCCTGGACCTGTTCACCGGCGGCATTCTGAGCATCCCCCGCAAGCGCATGGGGCGGAGACCCTGGTGGCGGCCAGCTGCGTCTTCAGTCTGCTGGACGCGGTGGTGACGGCCATCACCGGCTCCGGGCAGTACGGCATCCCCTTCTCCGCCGTGAGCGCGCTGAGCATGAGCTTCGCCCTCTGGGGCGCGTACTACAGCTGCAAGGGGCGCTATCTGTCCTTCCGCGTGCTCACATCCAGCAAGACCATCTCCACCCTGAGCGGCGAGCGCGACGCGGAGGGCGGGGACCTGGTGCTGCTCAAGTCCCGCCGGGGCTGGGCGGGCTTCGTCCGCCGCAGCGAGGAGGCGGACCTGGGCGAGTACATCTACGGCGCGCTGACGCCCTTCCTGCTCATCGCCGCGCTGGTGCTGGGGCTGCTCAGCTCCCTGGCCCGGGGCCAGGCGGGGGCGGTGGTCCACTGCCTGTCCGTGATCTTCTCCGTCTGTGCGGCCTTTTCCGCCACGGTCTGCTTCTCCCTGCCCTTCGCCCGGGCGGCGCGGCATTTGCAGCAGTCCGGCGCGGCCATCGCGGGCTGGGGCGGACTCCAGGACCTGGGCCAGAGCCGCCAGGTGGTCATCACCGACAGCGACCTCTTCCCCAAGGGCACCGTGGAGGTCAGCCGCATCCGGGTGCTGGAGGGCTATCTGAATGAAAAAGTCATCAGCTGCACCGCCAGCATGATGATCGCCGGGGGCAGCGGCCTGGCCGTCCCCTTCGCGGAGCTGATGCGCCGCCACGGCTATGCCCTGAGCACGGTGGAGAACTTCGAGCCCCACGACGGCGGCGGCATGACCGCCATGGTGGACGGGGAGAGCGTCTTTGTGGGCAGCGCCGGGTTCATGAACCTGATGGGCGTCCGCCTGCCCCAGCCCGACGGCCAGAGCCTCTGCGTCTACACCGCCGTGAACGGGGCCCTGGTGGGCATCTTCACGGTGGACTACCTGGCCACGGGCAGCGTGCAGGACGCGCTGGTGGAACTGCTGCGGAGCCGTCTGGAGCCGATCTTTGCCCTGCGGGATTTCAACCTCACCCCGGACATGCTCCAGCAGAAGTTCCGCATCCCCACCGACACCCTGCGCTTCCCCGGCTATCTGGAGCGCTTCCGCCTCTCCGGCTTCCAGCCGGGGGAGGAGAGCCGCGTGGCCGCGATTTTGGCCCGGGAGGGCATGGGCCCGCTGGTGGAGGCCGCCGAGCGCGGCCGGAGAGTCCACAGCGGCGTCCGCATCCTCGCCTGGCTCAGCGCCGCGGGCAGCGTCTTCGGCGCGCTGATCATGTTCCTGCTGTGCTGGCTGGGCGCCTTCGACAGCGCCTCGGCGAGCAACGTCATCCTCTATATGCTCCTGTGGCTGCTCCCGCTGATCGCGATTCTGATCGGGCTGGAGCGGAGATAAAGGAGAGAAAGGACGGCGGGCAGAATTTTATGATTTACATTCCCGTTTTCTTATAGTATAATAGGACTGTTGGCAAAAAACTGAAATTATTCGCATAGAAGGAGATCAGGCACATGAGCTTTGAACCGAACAAGATCCGCAACATCGCCCTGCTGGGCCATTTCAACAGCGGCAAGACCACGCTGGTGGAGAATATGCTCTATCTGACCGGCGCGGTGGACCGCCAGGGCAAGGTCACCGACGGCAACACCGTCAGCGACTACGACGCCGAGGAAGTCCGTCGCCAGACCAGCGTTTCCCTGACCGTGGAGCCGGTGGTCTACAATGGCTGCAAGATCAACGTCCTGGACTGCCCCGGCAACTTCGACTTCGCCGGTGAGGTGGCCTGCGCGCTGCGGGCCGTGGAGGCCGGTATCATCCTGGTCACCGCGAAGGACGGCATCTCCGTGGGCGCGGAGCGGAGCTGGAAGGCCCTGAAAGCCGCCAATCTCCCCACCTTCTTCTGCATCTCCAAGATCGACGAGGAGCACGGCGACTTCCACAGCGTCCTGAGCGCCCTGCGCGAGAAATACGGCTCCATCGTCTGCCCCGTGTCCGCCCCCCTGAGCGACGGCAGCGGCATGATTGACCTGGTCAGCGGCAAGGCCTGGCAGGTCAAGGGCAACAAGCGCAAGGAAGTCCCCGTCCCCGCTGCGGACAAGTCCGCCGTGGAGGATATGCGCGCCGAGCTGATGGAGGCCGCCGCCGGTGCCGACGAGGAACTGATGGAGAAGTACTTCGAGGAGCTGGAGCTGGGCGAGGCCGACATCATCCGTGGTCTGAAGATCGGTGTGAAAGACCGCAGCGTCATCCCCGTGCTGGGCTCCTGCGGCCTGAGCGGTGTGGGCACCGACGTGCTGCTCCAGGCCGTCATCGACTACGTCCCCGCCCCGGTGGACACCGAGGGCGTGGACCCCAAGGGCGCGCCCGCCGCCTTCGTCTTCAAGACCGTCTCCGACCAGTTCGGCAAGTATTCTCTGATCAAGGTCCTGCGCGGCAACATCACCGCCGACCTGAGCCTCCGCGACGTGCGCAGCAATTCCACCGACAAGCTGGGCCGTCTCTACACCATGTGCGGCAAGAAGACCACCGAGGTCAAGGACGCCCCCTGCGGCGACATCGTGGCCGTGGGCAAGATGGACTGGAAGACCGGCGACACGGTCTGCGACCCGAAGAACGAGGTGGAGTATCCCGCCATCGACATCGCCGAGCCGGTCTACTCCATGGCCATCGCCCCCAAGACCAAGGGCCAGGACGACAAGGTGGCCGGCGGCCTGAACCGCCTGAACGAGGAGGACATCTCCTTCACGCTGGTCA
>JAFYIF010000091.1 GCA_017538775.1 Oscillospiraceae bacterium
CCACCAGCGTCATGATCACCGGCTACGACATCATCTTCTTCTGGGTGGCCCGGATGATCTTCTCCGGCATGGAGCAGATGAAGCAGCACCCCTTCGACACGGTGTTGATCCACGGCCTGGTGCGCGACAGCCTGGGGCGCAAGATGAGCAAGTCCCTGGGCAACGGCATCGACCCGCTGGAGATGGTGGAGAAGTACGGCGCGGACGCGCTGCGCTTCAACCTGGTCACCGGCAACAGCCCCGGCAACGACATGCGCTTCTATGAAGAGAAGTGCGAGGCCATGCGCAACTTCTGTAACAAGATCTGGAACGCCAGCCGCTTCGTGATGATGAACCTGACGGTGGAGGACGACGCCCTGCCGGAAAAGCTGGAGCTGGAGGACAAGTGGATCCTCAGCCGCTTCAACGACACGGTGCGCTCCGTCAACGAGAACCTGGAAAAGTTCGAGCTGGGCGTGGCCGCCGGAAAGATCTATGACTTCATCTGGGACAACTACTGCGACTGGTATATCGAGCTGACCAAGCCTCGGCTGAACGGGGACGACCCGGCGGCGAAGGAGGCAGCGGAGCGTGTGCTGCTCCATGTGCTGCACGGCATTCTGCGTCTGCTGCACCCCTTCATGCCCTTCATCACGGAGGAAATCTATCAGGCCCTGCCCCACACCGGCGAGGCGCTGATCGTGGAGGCCTATCCGGCCTATGACCCGGCCCTGGCCTTCCCCGGCGAGGCGGCGGACTTTGAGCTGGTGATGGAGGCCATCCGCGCCGTCCGCGCCCGGCGGGCGGAGATGAACGTGCCGCCCAGCCGGAAGAGCCATCTGATCATCGCCACGGACCGCCCGGCGGCCTTTGAGCTGGGCACGGCCTACATCCGCAAGCTGGCCTACGCCGAGACCGTCACGGTCTGCGCCGAGGCTCCGGCGGACAGCCAGGGCATGGTGAGCGTGGTCACCGGCAACGCCCGGATGTTCATGCCCATGGCCGACCTGGTGGACCTGGACGCCGAACGCGCCCGGCTCCAAAAGGCCCTGGCCAACGCGGAAAAGGGCCTCCAGGCCCAGCACGTCAAGCTGGCCAACCCCAAGTTCGTGGCCCGCGCCCCGGAAAAGGTGGTCAACGCGGAGCGGGAGAAGCAGGCCAATCTGGAAGCGCTCATCGCCAATCTGAAGGAAAGCCTGGCCAATCTGGGCTGATCCGTTCTCCGGCGGAGCGATTCGGCAAAGCGTCGAATCGTTCCGCCGGTTTTTTGACAATTGTTATAAAAAGATGACGCCTTCTGAAAAAACTGTCAAAAATGCTGCCGGTCGGCTTGATTTCCCGCGCAGAGTTCGATACTATATACAATACATAGAACCGTGCATGTCCGGATGCACGGGAGATTGAAAAACGAGAAAGGAGAACGAGAGATGAAACTGAGAACGCTTGCCCTGCTGCTGGCCTTCTGCCTGCTGCTGGGCGTCCCCGTGCTGGCCAACAACAACTGGGACGAGGACTGGAACGACAAGGAGCAATGGGACGACTCCGACGTGGAGTACCAGGAGGGCGTCGGCTGGGACGCGGAGGTGCTGCGGACGGATGTGGCGAGCCGGAACCCCGGGGAAGAGGACTGGTTCCGCCGCTCCGAGCTGCCCGACTACGCGGTGAATCTCTACGCCGCGCTGCTGCTGGGCTCCGACGTGGACAGCTACGGCAACCTGCTGATCCGGGATCGGAACTTCCGCCTGGCCGCCAGCAACAACGCGCCCCCGGTGGGCCAGACGGTGGAGGCCGTGGAGGAGACGGTCTATACCGACCCGGCCTTCTACGACGGGGAGACGGTGGTGTCCGCGCCGGTGACGGTGGAGGCCCTGCTGGACGAGAGCAACAACCAGATCGACCCGGGCATCGCGGACAAGTCCGTCCGCTACAGCAGCCTGGTCCTGGGCGACCTGGTGCGCACCAGCAGCTTCAACGGCATTCTGGTCTATAAGATCAAAAAGACCGACAACCCCAACTTCGACGCGGAACTGCTGGCTGCGCGGGACGCGATCGTGGAGAGCTATCACGCCTTTGACCGGGACCATCCGGAGGTCTTCTGGCTCAGCGGCAAGTCCAAGGTCCGCATCGTCACCGCCACCACCAAGTCCGGCGACAAGAAGGTGCAGACCGCCTATCTCTTCTTCGTGCTGGCCGACGACAGCGGCTTCAGCCTCCGCGCGGAGAACTACAACTCTGCGGCCCGCATCGGGGAGGCGGCCAAGCTCCGGGACGAGGCGGCGGAGGCGATTTTGGCGCCGCTGAAGGAGCTGGACACCCTGGCCCAGATCAAGGCCCTGAACGAATGGCTGACCACCCACAATGAGTACAACACCACCGAGGACCTGAGCACCATCGGCTACGCCCCCCACCGCTGCCTTTCTGCCCTCACCGGCAGCGTCGGCACCGACGGCCCGGTCTGCGACGGCTATTCCCGGGCCTTCAAGCTCCTGTGCGACCGGCTGGGCATCCCCTGCCTGCTGGAGAACGGCTTTGCCCGCTCCAGCGCCGAGCACGCCGGGGAGTACCACATGTGGAACACCGTGCGGATGCCGGATGAGAAGTGGTACGGCGTGGACGTGACCTGGGACGACCCGAAGGTGCCCGGCGTCAGCGGCGCGGTCAGCGGCAAGGAGAACGAGAACTTCCTGCTGGTGGGCAACAAGACTGAGATCCAGGGCCTGCTCTTTGAGGAGTCCCACAAGCCCACCGACCAGCTCACCGCCCTCACCGCCCTGGACGGCACCATCCTCAGCCCCACCGCCTACGCCGGGGCCGTGGCCGAGCCGGAGCCGGAGCTGCCCTTCACCGACGTGAAGGAGGAGAACTGGTTCTATCCCTACGTCAAGTTCATCTATGAAAAGGGCATCATGAGCGGCACCGGCGAGGGCATCTTCGCTCCCAACGCCACCACCACCCGGGCCCAGCTGGTGACCATGCTCTACCGGCTGGAGGGGAAGCCGGAAGTGTCCGACGAAGCCGTCTTTGACGACGTGCCGGCGGGCGAATGGTACTCCGCCCCCGTGACCTGGGCCAACGGGAAGGGCATCGTCACCGGCTACGGCGACGGCACCTTCGGCCCCCACAACACTCTGACGCGGGAGCAGCTGGCCCTGATGCTCTGGCGCTACGCCGACAAGCCGGAGGGCGAAGGGGACCTGGACCAGTTCGCCGACGCCGACAAGGTGGACACCTGGGCCGCGGACGCGCTGCGCTGGTGCGTGGGCAAGGGCATCATCACCGGCAAGGGCGGCGGCATCCTGGACCCGCTGGGCGACGCCAACCGGGCGGAGATCGCCACGATGCTGATGCGCTTCATGCAGCTGGAGGACTGAGCGCGCTTTCCCCGGAAAACCGGACTTCATAACTTTTCCCATAGCAAAACGGCTCCGCAGCGCTGCGGAGCCGTCTTTTTTTTGGAAGTATGTGGTTTTTTTGAACAGCTTTACTTCTTCTCAAACACCATCTTGGTGCCGTCTTCCTCGATGGTGAGGGTGTTGCCGTCCAGCTGGGCGTCCACGGTGGTGCCGTCGAAGGTGATGGAGACGGTGCTGCCGTTGACGGTGAAGGTGCCCTCGCTCTCATCGCCGTCGGCGATCATCAGGGCCTTGCCGCCGGACTGCAGCTCCAGACGGAACAGGTCGTCGATGTCCACGCCGGCCAGGGCGGCGAAGCTCTTCAGCGTATCGTAGTCCAGGGTGGTGTCGCCGTAGTCCATGCTCTTGATCCGGTAGGTGCCCTCGGGACCTGCGCTGCCGCCGCCGCAGGCGCTCAGCAGCGCGGCGGCCATGACCAGCACCAGAACCAGACTCAGGATCTTGCTTGTGGTCTTGCTCATCATTGTATCCTCCCATATTCTTCCGATTTTTTGCCGCGCCGGTCCAGGTCCGTACAAGGCAAAATGGATTCCTCTATACTGTATGCCAGAACGCCCTTTTTGTCAAGCGGCAGAATCGAGAATTCCGGGGCGGGGCGGTTTTTGGGGATTGTCAAGGACCGGAAAAGCGTGTATACTGTGCGAGGATTCATTTTGATATATACGGAGACGAAACGCTATGGAAGAGATCACGAGCAGCAACTTCATCCACGACTTCATCCGGGAGGACATCGCCCCCGGCGGGCGCTTTGCCGGGATGACCGTCCACACCCGCTTCCCGCCGGAGCCCAACGGCTATCTGCACATCGGCCACTGCAAGGCCCTGTGCATCGACTTCGGCACCGCGGAGCGCTTCGGCGGCATCTGCAACCTCCGCATGGACGACACCAATCCGGCCAAGGAGGACACGGAGTATGTGGAGGCCATCCAGCAGGACATCCGCTGGCTGGGCTTTGACTGGGACGACCGCTTCTTCTACGGCAGCGACTATTTCCCCCAGACCTACGAGTACGCCCTGGAGCTCATCCGAAAGGGCCTGGCCTATGTCTGCGAACTGAGCCCCGAGGAGTTCCGCGCCTTCCGGGGGGACACCAACACCCCCGCCCGCTCCCCTTGGCGGGACCGGCCCATCGCGGAGAGCCTGGACCTGTTTGAGCGGATGAAAAACGGCGAGTTCCCCGAGGGCAAGTACACCCTCCGGGCCAAAATCGACCTGGCCAGCGGCAACTTCAACCTCCGGGACCCGGTGCTCTACCGCATCCGCTACATCGAGCACCACCGGCAGGGCACAAAGTGGTGCATCTTCCCGATGTACGACTTCGCCCACCCCATCCAGGACGCCCTGGAGGGCATCACCCACTCCCTCTGCTCCCTGGAGTATGAGGAGCACCGCCCCCTCTATGACTGGGTGGTGAACAACGTCTCCGTGCCCAGCCGCCCCCGGCAGATCGAGTTCGCCCGGCTGGGGCTGGACCACACCGTGATGAGCAAGCGGAAGCTGCGCCGTCTGGTGGAGGAAGGCCGGGTCTCCGGCTGGGACGACCCCCGGATGCCCACCCTCTGCGGTCTGCGCCGCCGGGGCTACACCGCCGCCGCCATCCGGGACTTCACTGAGCGCATCGGCGTCAGCAAGGTCAACTCCACCGTGGAGTACGCCCTGCTGGAGAGCTGCCTGCGGGACGACCTGAACGCCCACGCCCAGCGCCGCATGGCCGTGCTGCGCCCGGTGAAGCTCACCGTCACCAACTACCCGGAGGGGCAGAGCGAGCTGCTGGACATCGAGAACAACCCCAACGACCCGGAAGCCGGGACCCGCCAGCTCAGCTTCTCCCGGACCCTCTATGTGGAGGCCGACGACTTCCTGGAGACCCCGGTGCCCAAGTACAAGCGGCTCTATCCCGGCGGCCCGGAGTGCCGGCTGAAGGGGGCCTACCTGATCCGCTGCACCGGCTGCGTCAAAGATGAGGCCGGGAACGTGACCGAGATCCTGGCCGAGTACGACCCGGAAAGCCGGGGCGGCGACCCCGCCGACGGGCGCAAGGTCAAGGGAGCGACCCTGCACTGGGTGGACGCCGCGAGCGCCGTGGACGCGGAGGTGCGGCTCTATGGCAGCCTCTTCTCCGAGCCCGACCCGGACAGCTACGGCGACGGCTTCGTGGACTGCATCGACCCCAAGTCCCTGGAGGTCCTCACCGGCTGCAAGCTGGAGGCCGCCCTGGGCGGCGTGGAGGCCCCGGCGGACTTCCAGTTCCTGCGCCTGGGCTACTTCTGCGTGGACAGCGTGGACTCCAGCCCGGAGCACCCGGTCTTCAACCGCGCCGTGGCGCTGAAAGACAGCTTCAAGACCAAATAAAAACCCTGGGCCGGGGGGCTTTCCCCCCGGCTTTTTCCGAGGCTTGATAAGATGCACAGCCTTCCCCGGCGGAGCGGTGAATCTTTTGTCAAAGCGCGGCTTGACAGGGCGGGGAGCCTTGTGATAGATTTGTTCGGGCAGTTTTTGCCCACCGTTCGTCAGCAAACATATGGCGGCGCGGCAGCCGCCGGAGAGAGAAAGGGAGAGCGCATATGAATCTGATTTACGGCATCAAAGACAGGCCGAAATTCCCCCAGCTGGTGCTGTTCGCCATTCAGCAGCTTCTGGCGATCATGGCCGCCACCATCGCCGTCCCCTCTGTGGTCAACTCCGTCACCGGCTCTGAGCTGACCGCTTCCGCCGCCATCTTCGGCGCGGGCGTCGGCACGATCATCTATCTTCTGTTCACCCGCAGCTCCAGTCCCGTGTTCCTGGGCAGTTCCTTCGCCTTTCTCGGCTCCATGTTCTCCGCCTTCGCGGGGGCTGCCACGGCGGGTCTGGCGCAGGAAGTCGGCTACTGGGGCTTCATCATCGGCGCGGTCATGGCCGGTCTGGTCTATGTGGTCATCGCTGTGGTCATCAAGTTCTGCGGCATCCGCTGGATCTACGCCCTGATGCCCCCGGTCATCATCGGGCCCACCGTGGCCATCATCGGTCTGAGCCTGGCCGGAAACGCGGTCGGCGACCTGATGAGTTCCAGCGTCAGCAAGACCGTTATGGAGTCCGGCGCGGAGCTGATCGACGGGATGCCCACCCTGGTGGAGAAGGCCGTCAGCGTGTCCGTGGGCTCCCCCTATGTGGCCCTGATCTGCGGATTGTTCACCCTGGCCGTGGTCATGCTCTGCTCCACCTTCGGCAAGAAGCTGGGGCGGCTGATCCCCTTCATCATCGGCGTCCTGGCCGGTTACGCCCTGGCCAGCGTCTTCGCCCTGATCGGCAACGCCACCGGCAAGGAGGAGCTGGTCATCATCAACTACGGCGCGTTCCAGAACATCGGCCTGGTGTCCCTGCCCGACTTTGCCTTCCTCAAGGGCGGCAACCCGCTGGACGCCTTCAACGGAACCTATCTGCTGACCTTGTTCGTCGCCTATGTCCCTGTGGCCTTCGTGGTCTTCGCGGAGCATCTGGCCGACCATGAGAACCTCAGCACCATCATCCACGAGAACCTGCTGGAGACCCCGGGCCTGACCCGGACCCTGCTGGGCGACGGCGTGGGCAGCATGGCCGGCGCTTTCTTCGGCGCCTGCCCCAACACCACCTACGGCGAGTCCATCGCCTGCGTCGCCATCACCCGCAACGCCTCCACCGTCAGCATCTGGGGCGCGGCCGTCCTGTGCATCATCGTCAGCTTCATCTCCCCGCTGATGGCCTTCCTCCAGACCATCCCCAACTGCGTCATGGGCGGCGTCTGCATCGCCCTCTACGGCTTCATCGCCGTCAGCGGCTTTAAGATGCTCCAGCGCGTCAACCTGAACGAGAACCGCAACCTCTTCGTGGTCTCGGTCATCCTGATCGCCGGCGTCGGCGGAATGAGCGTCAGCTTCGGCAAGGTAACGATCACCGAAGTCGCCTGCGCTCTCATCCTCGGCATCGTCACCAACCTGATCCTCGCCAAAAGAGACGAAAAGAAGG